>CBFGRG010000479.1:0-2891 GCA_965651105.1 uncultured bacterium
GTGGCCGCCTCGACCTTGCGGGCATAGGCGGCGAGCCGCTCGGGCGGCTGTTCGCGGCGGAACATGACGCCAATGGCGGGAGCTGTGGTCATTCAACGTCCTTTCCCAGGTGGCTGCCTGATCGTGCCGGGCGACGCGCCGGCTCGCGCCTGGATTGTGCCATCTGCGCGAGATTGCGGCCGCCGGGCCTGCGGAGACGCGCGTTTCGGGTTGACACACCCCGTGAGTGCCATATAGTGGTTAGAGGGTCCGATAGCCTGATGAGGTGATTGTGACGCGTGGGCCGCCCGGCCGCGCGGATTCTGTGGCCCGACTGGCCGATCGTCCATGGCGATGACCCGCGCATCTGGTCCAGAAACGCCGGCTTCGAGGAGACGCATCGACATGGCAGATGCAGGTACGCCGCTGACGACGGACCTGGTGCGGATGGGCGGGCGTCCCTTCGGTGTCGATTACGATGGTCAACCCATTCGCGACGGCACCGGCCGCGTCATCGCCGGCGCGATTCGCCACCTGATGGATGTGGTGGCCCGCAATGCCACCGCCAACGCACCATCCGGCTTGTCATCGAGCGACCTCGACGCGCGCGTCGAGGCGGCCCAGTCGGATGCGATGGATCGTCTCGTTGAGATGCTCAACGACGCCATCGACGACGAGCGGTATCACGTCACGCCCAGCTACCTGCTCGACGAGAGTAACAACTACTCATACGAGTTTCGGCTTTTCCTCGCCGATTACTGTCGCGTCATCTCTGGCGACCCGGATTTCTTCTTCCACCAGGGACAGCACAGCATCGTGCCGGCGTTGATCCATCTCGCCCGGCCACTCGGCATCCAGCGCACGTTCGCGGTGCTGCCGCGCATGACCGCCAAAGCCGTCCACACCGACCTGCGGGTGGTGGAGACGACGCCGACCTCGGCGGTGATTCGCTGGTACGGGGCCGATCAGGCAGCCCGGGTGCCCGAGCAACATCGGCTCGCCTACATCCGTTATGCCTGTCAGGTGTATCAGGGAACCTTTTCTTCGGCGCCGAACGTGATTTTCGGGTTGCCGCCGGGCAAGGTGACGCAGACCAGCTGTCAGGCCGATGGAGCCGAGTACTGCGAGTGGGAGTTCACCTGGCAGCCGTCCGTCGGTCCGCGTATCCCCATCTGGTGGGTCGCCGGCGGCATCGTGCTGGCCCTGTTGACGGTCGCCGCGCTGCTTCTGCATTGGCGCGGGGCCGCCGGCATCGCCTGGGCCACGCCGCCGCTGATCGTAGCGCTGGTGGTCGTGGCGGCACGGGGCTGGGGGTTGCGTGCCCAGCGGGATCACCTCGCCGGCCTTCTCCAGGAGCAGCGGGACGTTTCCGAAGCCGAGCACGATCGTAGCGACGATGCGCGCGCCGAGCTACAGCTCGCCAACCTCGAGCTCGGTCGCCGTGTGTCCGAGCTGACCGCGCTGCACGATGTTGCCCAGGCGGTAAGCTCGACGCTCAACCTGCATGACCTGCTGGACGCCAGCCTTGCCGCTGTGGTGGAGCGGCTCCATGTCGACCATGCCTTCGCGCTGCTCCTCGATGATGACGGCGCGATCCTCGCCGACGCGCACAGCGCAGGTGACGATCCTGCGCGGGCAGCGCAGGTCACGGCGCTGCGAGTCACGATCGGCGACGGCGACGCCGCGCTCGGCGAGGCGTTGCACGCCACCTCGCCGACGATCATCGATGACCTGACTCGGCGCGATCCCATCCTCGCGGCGGTGCTCGACGCGTCGGAGGTGATGTTGACGCCGCTGGTCACAAAGGGCCGCGCGATGGGCGTGCTCGGCATCAACAACGATCGCGCAGGGCAGCCGCTGGCGATGGCCGACGCTCCCCTGCTCTTCACGATCGGCAGCGAGATCGCCACGGCGATCGAAAGCGCGCAGTTGTATCAGCAGCTCGAAGAACGGGTGGCCGAGCGCACCGCCGAGCTGGCACAGGCGACGATCGTGGCGCAACAGGCGCGCGTGGTGGCCGAAAGTGCGAACGAGGCGAAGAGCACGTTCCTCGCCAACATGAGCCACGAGCTGCGCACGCCGCTCAACGCCATCATCGGGTACAGCGAGATGCTCCAGGAGGAGGCCGAAGATCTCGACCAGCCGTCGTTTATCCCCGACCTGGAGCGCATCAACAGTGCCGGCAAGCACCTGCTTGGCCTCATCAACGACGTGCTTGATCTCTCGAAGATCGAGGCCGGAAAGATGGAGCTCTTCCCTGAAGATTTCGAAATCGCGGCCTGCGTCGATGAGGTCGTGGCCACCGTCCGCCCGCTCGTTCAACAGAAGCAAAATGTCCTGACGGTCGATTGCGAGGAGGTGGGCTCGATGCGCGCGGACCTCACCAAGGTCCGTCAGGCGCTGTTCAACCTGCTCAGCAACGCGGCCAAATTCACCGATCATGGCGACATCACGCTGACTGTGACGCGCGTTGCGGGCGATGGGCAGGATGATCGAATCACCTTCGACGTTGCCGATACCGGCATTGGGATGTCGCCCGAGCAACTCGAGCGACTGTTCCAGCCGTTCTCGCAGGCGGACGCGTCCACCACCCGGAAATACGGCGGTACCGGGCTCGGGCTCGCCATCACGCGGAGTTTCTGCCAGATGATGGGCGGGGACGTGACCGTGACGAGCACTCCGGGAAGCGGCTCGACCTTCACCATCACCTTGCCGGCTGGAACGCAACCGGCTCAGCCGGCGGATGGGCCCGGACGGGGTGACGCGGCGGTTCCCGACTCGCCGGAGGCCGCCGGCCCTGGTGAAGGAGTGGCAGCCGCTGGGGAGATCGCCCTGATTGTCGATGACGATGCCGCCAGCCGCGAGCTGGTGAGGCGCGTGCTCGAAGAAGACGGTCTGGCGGTGCGCACGGC
>CBFGRG010000480.1:0-2888 GCA_965651105.1 uncultured bacterium
CCGGAGAACCTCGGCGAGGGCGGGCAGGGCGATATTGCGGCCCGAAATCACGGCCACCACCTCCCCGTCCAGATATGCTTCGTCGATGATGCCCGCCTGCAGCGCCGCGACCGGCGCCGCGCCTGCTCCCTCGGCAATCAGCCCGTGGCTGCGCGCCAGCCACCGGATCGCCTCCTCGATGTCGTCCTCCGTCACCTGCACCACCTCGGCGACGTGCCGGGCGATCAGCTCGACCGTGATCGTGCCCTCTTCGAGGTTGCCGGCAAGGCCGTCGGCGATGGTTTCCTCGACCTCGACGATCTCGACCTTGCCTGCCTCGAGCGCGGTGGTCATCCCAGGCGAGGCGTCCGCTTCGACCCCGACGACCCGAATCGGGCGCGCATCGCTCGTCAACTGGCTGGCCCGCAGGCCGAGCCCGCTCAGGAGACCGCCGCCGCCAGCGCCGGCGATCACCGTCAACGGCCGGTCGCCGGGCATCTGCGCGACGATTTCGTCCAGGATTGTCGCCTGCCCGGAGATGACATGGGGATCGTTGTAGGGCGACACGAAATCGACATCACCGGCCGGGGCATCGGCGCGGGAGATCGCCCACATTTCCGCTTCGTCGAAGCTTTCGCCGTGGGTGACGAGCTGCACGGGCAGCGTTCGCAGCGCTTCCAGCTTGGCCGCGGAGGCCGTTTCCGGCACGATCACCTGCACGCTGCGGTCGAGCGCCTTCGCGGCGAAGGCCATGCCGAGAGCGTGGTTGCCGGCCGAAGCGCTGATCACCTGGCGCTCGGGCGAGGCCGCCGAGAGGGCGGCCAGCGCGCCGCGCACCTTGAACGACCCGGTCGGCTGGAATGTCTCCAGCTTCAGCCAGCCGCGGCGCTGTACCGGCGATGGCACCAGCGGGGTCGGCGTCAGGTAGCGGCCGATCACGTCGCGGGCGGCGGCGAAATCGGCGTCGGTCGGGTAGGGGACGGATCGTGACATGGTGGCGACTCCGGGGTGGGTCAGCTGGATGCGGGCGCGCGGCGGGCGATGATGCCGGCGATGCCGAGCACGATCGCGCCACCCAGCGTCCAGCCGATCGAGACGCCGCCGATGCCGCCGAGCAGGATCATCAGGCCGACCATGCCGAGCAGGATCGCGGCGAGGCGTTCGTTGCTGAGGCGAACATCGCTTCGCCAGGAGGGACGGTTGCGCAGCGCGAGCCAGGTGGCGAGAGCGACGATCAGGGTGAGGACCATCGCCCCGCCGATGGCGCGGGTATCGCGCGAGCCGGCGTAGGCGATGAAACCGGCGCCGAGGGCAACCGGGAAGTAGGCGAACCCGATCAGCGGCGTGATCGTCGCCATCGAGATGCCCTCCGGGTTTGGTCCGGGGTCGGGCGCTTCGGTGCGGGCGCGGTCCTGTCTCGGGATCGGTTGCTGGTGGGGAGGTCGGCTACCCATTGGTGGGGGAATGCTCCGGGTGAGGGCGGTCGGTTCAATTGTTCACAAGGATAGCCGGTCGCCGGGTGGCGGGTTGCCAGCAAACGGTCGCGATGCACGTTGGCGGCGGAGTTTCCTTACGGGCCTGCCCCTCCGTTGGAAGAGGGGCAGTCGGGAGCGGGAGGAGCGTCGCTTCACTTCGCGCGACGGCGTTTGCCCGCCGTCACCCGTTCTTTGTGGCGAGGGTCATGCCGCTGCCGAGGGGGATCACGGCGACGGTGAGACGCGGGTCGGCGACCATGTCCTGCGAGAGCTGGTCGAGCAGCTCGGCGTCCGGGCTGGGTTCCTCCAGGATGAGCCGGATCATGTTGTCGAGCAGCATGACCCCACCGGGGCGCAGCAGCTCGGTGACGCGCTCGACGTAGGCCGGGTATCCCGTCTTGTCGGCGTCGATGAACGCGAAATCAACGCTTCCCGCCTCGCCGTTCGCGAGCATCGCATCGAGCGACTCCACGGCGGGACCGATGCGAAGGTCGATCCGGTCGGCGACACCCGCCTCCTCCCAGTAGCGACGAGCGATCTTCGTCGTCTCCGCGTCGATGTCGAGCGCGATCACGCGGGCGTCGGGTGCTTCCATTGCCACGGTGAGCGAGCTGAAGCCGGTGAAAACGCCGATGTCGAGCGATTTCGCGGGATTGACGGCGCGGGCCAGCGTGCGCAGCAGCGCGCCGCACTCGGCATCGAGCAGGAACTGGCTCCGGGGCTGCGCGGCGCTTTCGGCGCGAAGGCGTTGAATGATCTCGGGATCGCGAACATAGCGCTCGCGAATGCGCTCGAGAATGGTGTCGTAGGGAACAGTGGTCATGGGCTGGTGTTCCTCTCGGGGCGGGTGCGCGGGCGGATGGCCCTGTCTGTCAGCCGGTTGGTGGGCGGTCGTGCCGGCGATGCCGGTTCCGTTGCCGCTTCGCGATCAACCAGAAGACGCCGATCGGGATGACGACGGCGGCGATCAGCCCGAAGAGGGTTTGCAGCACTTCCCAAATGAAGGTGATCGGATCCATCCCAGTCCCAGCGCGAGCACATCGACGATGCTGTCTCGATGATACCCGTGTGGGATCGGGCTGGCACGCCTACGGGCCGCCGGGTGGAGTCGGGCCGCCCATCCCCTCGATCGATTCGTTCTCGTCGGCGTTGGCAACCTCGCTCCAGCGCAGCGACCATGCGAGCGAATCGACGAAGCCCTCCTGGTCATCGGGCCGCGACGCGCTCTCCGGTGCGTGATCGGGGGTGTGGAACGCCGCGACGACGGTGCGGAAGAATGCGCCGACCATGAATATCATCGGCACCAGGACCACCAGTGCGGCCAGTATGAGTGTGATGACGAAAAGCGCCTGCATACTCGTCCCTCTCAATCCGGACTCGTCGCAATTGTATCAGTCGCCCGGCGATACAGTGGCGATGCGAACCGGGAAGCCC
>CBFGRG010000481.1:0-2870 GCA_965651105.1 uncultured bacterium
GACCGAGGATGAGACGCGTGTCCGGCAGGTGCTGCTTCAGGTACTGGAGCGTCTCGACGACCTCGCCCTTCAGGCCGGCCGGCGCGTGGTCGACAATGAGGAAGTCGGGCTGGTACTTCTTCGCGGCGGCGAGGATGAGCGCCTGGCGCAGGTCCCGCATGCCGTCGATGTCGATGCTCTCCAGCGTGCGAGGCTCATAGGTGCCGTCGGAGGCCTTGGTGACCGACGGCAGCTTGATGAAGTCGGCGCCGTCCGGGTAGGAGAACGAGCTCGCGATCGGGGATCCGGTCACGATGAGCTGGGAGATCTCGGGACGAATCTTGCGGAAGTGGTGGGCCAGCGTCAGGGTTCGGCGGAGATGGCCGAGCCCGTAGGTGTCATGGCAATAGAACATGGCCTTGAGGCCAGCACCCATCAGCTCTTCCGGCACACGCTCCAGTGCATTCTTCACCACAGTGTCCATAGCCTGCCTCTTGTTGCGTGAACGCGTGTCCATCGTGCGATTACGCGAGCGGATTTGTGGCAGACAAGCTGAACAGGCTGCCATTCAGCGCAAAATGTGTGCCCCCACCATCCTGACCGCCGGGAATGGGCAACGCGCGGACGCGCTGCGGATGCCCCGATTCGCCCGTGTGATGGCGGGGGAGCATCGCGATCGTGGTGTCTGTCTGCGTTTCCGGTTTGTACATTGGTGTTGACTCGCTTCAGTTTGCCCCGATGTGGGGATCGGACGAATGCCACTCTGATCCAGTAGAGGCGCATGTCGCCGTCCTGATACATTGCGTTAACGATGTGTGCGGATACCGCGCCTCGACGCCGAGGAATCCCTTCCGTTCCGGCAGGTTCGACGCATGGGGGGTACGGACGCATGCGGCCATGAGACCGCAGTGCGCTGCGCGGTCCCGTGCAATCAGGATGCCAACCCTGTTGCTGGACCGGTATTCCTTGCCTGCCTCACGCCAATCGTGGGGAAGACCTTGACCGCGCTCGCCAACCACGACGGAAACCAACGCAAGGCGTGGTCAATGGCCTGCCGGGCCGTGTCCTGCGAACAGGTTCCGCAAGACACGGTCACCGATACGACACAGGGGGAGCGGTCGGTGGGGATGTGCCGGTCAGCTGCCGCAGGCGACGCTGGTGTCGATGTCGAGCTCGCCGGCGCCCATCAACCCGGTGGTGGACGGATCGGAGAGATTGAGCGGCCCTGACGCCGTCTCAAGGACGGCGAGCACGCGCTCCGGGGCGATGCCGGGCTGGCGTTCGAGGAGCAGCGCGACGGTGCCGGAGACGAGAGGCGCCGACATGCTCGTGCCGCTCGCGGTGGTGTAGAGCCCGCCGGGATAGGCGCTCGCGACATCGTCACCCGGCGCGCTGATGTTCACGCTGGGGTGATAGTTGCTGTAAACCGCCTTGTCGGCATCCCGGGTGGTGGCGGCGACGGAGATCGCCGCGGGATTCGCCGCCGGGTACTCCGCCGGCTCCTGGCGGTCGCCGTTCCCCGCGGCGGCGACCACGACAACGCCGTTGCCTTGCGCGAAATCGACGGCGCTGCGGATGGCGACGGAGTCGAAGGTCGACCCGAGGCTGAGATTGATCACATCGGCGCCCTCGTCAACGGCGTAGTGAATGCCGGCCGTGACCGAGAACGTGTCGCCGACGCCGTCGGAGCCAAGCACCTTCACCGGAAGGATCGACGCGTTCGGCGCGACCTGGAGCACCGTTCCGGTGACGTGCGTGCCGTGCCCGACCATCTCGTCGATCTGGCCATCACCGTCGTCATCGATGCCGTTGCCAGCATCGCTGACGTCAAGCGTTCCATCGAGCATGTTGACGCCGTTCGGCAGGACCGCGCCGGCGATGTCGGGGTGGCTCGTGTCGACGCCCGTGTCGAGCACCGCCACGACGATCCCGTTGCCGCTGACGCACGCCTGTGCCGGGGTGTACTCGAGTCCCTGGGGGAGCGCCGGACTGTCGACGATCCGCGGCTCGCCCGTCGCGCTGGTGAAGAAGTACCGTGGCCGCCCCTCCGGTGCCTGACTGGTGTAGTTCAGCTCGCTCCAGATGACATCCGCGTCCGCCTGCATGGCGGCAACCACCTCGGCGTCGATCTGCCCGGGATCGAGCTGCAGTTGCACGATGTTCGGTCCGGGAATGGTGCGAAGGACGACCGCGCCATGGCGGTTGGCGAAGCCAGCCGGATCGACGCCCGGCTGAAGCTGGACGATGGCCTGGTTGGCGATGGGCTGGTCGAACCCGTCGTCATCGTCGTCGTCATCGTCATCCTGAACCGGAGGGATCGGCGCTGACGGCGCGGTCGGTTCCCAATCATCGTCGTCATCGTCCCAGGCGTCGTCATCCGTGGCCTCAACGTCGTCCCAGTCGTCGTCGCCCTGGTCATCTACATCGTCCCAGTCGTCATCACCCTGGTCATCAACGTCGTCCCAGTCGTCATCATCCCAGTCATCATCGTCCCAATCGTCATCATCATCATCGACGTCATCCCAATCGTCGTCATCATCGTCATCGTCCTGAAGCGTCGCCGTGAGTGGAATCGCGAATGCGTCCGCCCTTGACGAGGAGATTGCCGCGACAGGGCTCACCAGGGCGAGCACCATGAAGAGCGCGATGAGCCATCCGGCAAGTGCCTGCAGTCGGATCATGAAGATGTCTCCTTTTCCCCGGGATGAAGGGCGACGAACGGCGCCCACATCGCCGGATGTGGATAGCGCGAGCGCACGAGGCGTTGCGCGTGCCGGAGGGCCGTGGCGGGGTGGTGCTGACGCCCGAGCGCGGTGTAGAGCTCGAGCACCAGCGAGGTGGCGGCCGAGTCGTGGGTCTTCCAGAGGCTGGTGACCAGGCCGCCGGCGCCA
>CBFGRG010000482.1:0-2865 GCA_965651105.1 uncultured bacterium
CGAGCTGGAGTGCCGGGTGACCATGGCGTCGTCGTGAGATTCCGCGGCAGAACGACGACCGAAGCCGAGGCGGCCCAGCCACCCCAATCGGCGCGGTGCTGGCTCCTCGTAAACGCCCGCGTCATCGTCAATCCAGTCGGATTCGTCCTCGTCCCAGACGTCATCCTCGTCCGTCCACGCCTCGGCGGTTTGGCCAATGTCGTCGACTTCATCCCGGAATGCGGCTTCGCCGTCCCAGAAATCCTCCGCATCGTCGGTGGGGTTGTCGATCGACCTGGCCGGGGTGTCGTATTCATCGATCCACGCAGGTTCATCGTGAATCGGGGCTGCCGCACGCTCGAGTGATTCTGGCTCGTCGAATGCCGGCTGTGACTCGCGAGGATCGGGGCCGAGGTCGGGTTCCGGGCGGACCTCGAAAGCGTCTTGCTCGGTGTCATCGCGGTGGTGAAGGAGCGCCGCGCGGCGAATCGGCCGGGCGCGATCCTGCTTGGTCTCCCGGATCCTGCGGGCACGCTGGAGCACATGCTCGTAGGCGGTAAGCTGATCCTGATCAATCTCCGGCGGGTTGGCCTGCTCGGCAGGCGTTTCCGGTTCCGGGGCGGATGTGGCGACCGGCTCGGACCGGTGACGCTGTCCGGGCATGTCGAAATCCGGATTGATTTCCGGGACGGTATCGAAGCGGTCCTCTGACGCGGCGTTCCGCTGCCGGATCTCCTCGCGAGGAACCGGCGCCGTTTTCAGGGGCGGAAGGCCGGAGGCGAAGTCCCGATCGGAAAACCGCTGTTGCCGGGTCACGACGCGATCGCTACTGGCACTCTCATCACTGTCGTCGTCTGCAACAACATCCTGTTGTCGGGGCTGGTGGCGGCTGGTGAACCGCTGCCGGGCCTGGGCAAGCGCGTCACGGCTGCCGCGCGCCATGACGCGGGCGCGCTCTTCCTGATCGCGGTGGGCGGCGTCGTTGGAATCGAGACGGTGGGGGCGCCGGATGCTGGGGTGATCGCGAACAACGCGGTCCTCGTCGGGAACGGGCTGGTTCGTAGGAATGGTCACGGAGGTGACTTCGTCATCCTGGTCGTTGCCGGGCAGGTCGGCGGCGGCAGCGGGCGAGGCGTCGTCCTCGAGGCGGCTTTGGAACAGGTCGCCGCCCCAGGTGTTGCGGCAGGCGAGCTCACCGGCACGAACCAGCAGTTTCACGCCGGAATTGAGCTGCCGCTTCGGATGCGTGCACCACCCGTTCCCGGGCATTCCGGCATCGCTGTAGAAGCGGCAGTTTGCGCATTTTCGTTGCTGCCCAGCCATGGCAAGCGACCCCTCCGTACCGCGTAACCCCTGTTTTTCGGAAACACGACTCCCCTGGCGACTACCCCCACGGCATCGCTTATGGCCCAGTGTGAACTGTCGGGCTGGAGACTTGCCTCCGTTTCCATCCGATTGTAGTCGGCACTCGACAGGTTGTCTACAAGGCACCGATGCCGGTGGCGTATGTACGGTCAGTCTGTCCGGCCACCTGTGAGTTATACGTACGGTGCGATCAAGACGGTGGATCACGAGGATATCCCGCGCCCTGCAAGGAAGAGTTGTGCCAGTTTGTCACAGGTTTGGTGCATGTTGAGCAGGGGAGTGACGAGGGCTACACTCATGGCAACGCTGCCGGCTGGGTTTGCAGGCTGGCGCTATTCGCGAAGGGAAGACGAACGATGCTTATCCTCAGTCGGGAAGACGTTCGAACGCTGGTGCCAATGCCGGATGCGATCGAGCTGATGAAGGTTGCGTTCCGGGAGCTGTCCGCGGGGCGAGCCGAGTCGCCACTGCGCTCCAGTGTTCCGGTCGCGGATGGCGCCGTGATGCTGCTGATGCCGGCGTACGTGCCGGCCGAAGGCGCGCTCGGTTTCAAGATGGTGTCGGTGTTCGAGGGGAATCGCGACAAGGGCCTGCCGACGATTTCGGCAATGGTGTGCCTCGTGGATGCGTCCACCGGGGAGCCGACCGCGATCATGAATGGCGCGTACCTCACGGCCCTGCGCACGGGCGCGGTATCGGGCGCGGCGACGGACCTGCTGGCGCGGGACGATTCGAAGAACCTGGTCGTCATTGGCGCAGGCGCGCAGGGGGTGACGCAGGCGGCGGCCGTCGCGGCGGTACGTCCGATCGAGAAGATCACCGTCGTCGACATGTACGAGGAGTCGCTCGGACGCTATCGAGAGGCCATCGCGAAGGATTGGCCGGACCTGGCGGACCGGGTCGAAACCACCACCGACTCCTCGGTCGTGCGGGATGCGGATGTGATCTGCACGGCGACAACCGCCCGCAAGCCGGTGTTCAACGACAGCGATGTGCGCCCCGGTACGCATATCAACGCCATTGGTGCGTTCACCCCCGAGATGCAGGAGCTGCCGCCGGAACTGGTGGCGCGGGCGTCACTCGTGGTGGATCAGGTGCACGCTGTGCTGGAAGAGGCAGGTGACTTCATCAAGCCGATCGAGGACGGCACGCTCGACCGGGCCCGGGTGTCTCGCGAGCTGGGCCAGCTTGTTGCCGGCGACGTGCCGGGCCGCACCTCCGACGATGAGATCACGTTGTTCAAGTCGGTGGGGAACGCCGTCCAGGATGTGACGGTGGCTCGACGGGCCGTGACCAGGGCGCGGGAGACCGGCGCTGGGCAAGAGGCTTCGATCGACTGATTCGGTTGACCATCGTGTGTGTGGCGTGGGGAGGATTGCCCCTTCGCGCCACCCGCGCTGAATATCGCGCTCTGGACGCCCTGGGGCTCGGAGATGCGTAATGCCGTAGGTTCCAGGTGATGCCTGGGCAGGCAGGGTGTTCACGCCACTGAAGCGCTGGAGCGCAAAACGGGCCGGTCCC
>CBFGRG010000483.1:0-2863 GCA_965651105.1 uncultured bacterium
CGACCTCCGCAGACGCCAGTGTTCGCAGCGGCCAATGTCGCCTATGCGACGAAAGGCGGGCCACATCGCCTGCGCGCAGGCACGTCGCCGCGGCGAGTCTTGACGTTGCCGGGCGGGTTTACCCGGTGACGACGATCTGCCCGGTCATGTTGGGGTGCAGCGAGCAGATGTAATCGTAGGTGCCCGGCGTGTCGAAGGTGAAGCTGAAGGTGCCGCCCTGGGCGAGGACGCCAGAGTCGAAGCTGCCATCGCTCGCGGTCGCCGTGTGCTGACTGGGATCGTTGTTGATCCACGTCACGGTCGTGCCGACCGGGATCTCCAGTACCTGCGGCGCGAACGCGAAGTCCTGGATCGCGACCTGAATCTCCTGCGGCGCGACAGCGGCCATGGTTTCGGTGGCCACAACCGTCTCGGTTTCGGTGGCGGCTTCGGTCGCGGCGACCGGCGTGCCTGCCGGCATGGCCGTGGCTTCGGGGGCGATGTAGACCGAGACATTCGTGCCACCGGTGTCGTTCGCCGCCAGCGCGGCGATGCCGTAGTAGCCGGAGTCGTTTTGGGCGCGGAGCGGGATCAAGAGAAGCCCATCGACGACCGGGCCGGCGATGTTGCCGCAAGCGATGTAGTTCTGCGCGTTTTCGGCGCTTTCGTGGACATTGATGGCGTAGGGAGCGGCGAGCAGCTCATCGAGCGCAACGTCGACGGTGGAATTGCCCACCTCGACGGCGCCGGCCGGCGCGTCGGGAGAGACCGCGGTGACATCGGTGAGCGGGTAGGCGGGCTGCGGGTTGAGATCGTCGCAGGTTCCCTCATGGATATGCGACGGGTGCGGCGCGACGGCGCTATCCTGGGCGGTTGCGCTGATTCCCGGAACGGCGAGCAGGGCGAGCCCGGCGACGAGGGTCGCCAACAGGCGAATGGCGGTACGAGACATCCGACACTCCTTCCAAAGCGTGCGCTGTAGATGTAATGGTAGTGAGGAGATTGGGACCCGAGTGTCCCCAGCCTACGCCTCATCCCATGTTTGTCAACAAGTTCTGTAGATTTCTTAACCTGATTGAGTCATGCGCTTATCATCAGCGCAGAATTTCGGAAGTGGTCATACAGCAAATTTCCCGGGACCTCCGCTTCCCAGCCGCCACCTGTGCCGGGGTGGTGGCGACCGGCCGGACCGGGGCCAGGCTGTCGGCGGCGATCGCGACCGTGGGCGAGGTGACGGAACTTCACACGAGCGATCAGGCAGCCGTGATCAAGGGGGGACGGCTGCCTGATGTGCAGCTGCCATGAACCTCCAGCGCAGGCCGCCACAGGGGCGGCACTACGGGCGCTGGGGGTCATGCGCAGTGGTGCCGACGCGCGGCATGACACTTCGGGAGATGGCAAGGTGACGCAATCGACGAATCTGCGCACCTGGGCGCAGGTCTGCGGATCGTCGTCGCGTCGATGGGAGCTACGCGCTCTTGTCGCGGTTGCCCTTGACGGTGCAGAGGCCGGCGCGAATTTCGCCGAGGTGGTAGGCGCAGTGGGCGAGCATGCCAAAGGCACCGCCGACGAAGCGCTCGTTCCACCCCTCGAATGTCTGGATGAAGGTTCGCACCTCGTCATGGGCGGCGCGGAGCTGATCGATCAACCGCTGCCACTCGGCATCGTCGACCGCGCCGACGTCCCAGGAACCGTCCCAGTCGGGTCGACCGACATCCTCACCGCGCCCGAGGCGGTTCATCAGGTCGAGGTAAAACCAGGTGTGGTTGACCTGCGCGGCGATGGTGGCACAGCCGCCGCCGACCGGGCGAGACGCCTCCTCGGCGGAGATGGTCGCCAGCGTCTCGAACATCGACGTGCCCTGGTCGAGGAAGATGCCGGTGACGTTGGTGAACGCCTCGTCCCAGTTGACGAGGAGCGCCGAGCGGAAGTCGTCGAGAGAAATCTGGCCGGTGGTGGCCGTGGTGTCTGCCATATCGTGAACTCCAGGGGTAGTACGAGGCGGCGGCGGCTGGCCCGCGCAGACCAGCCGATTTCCGCACAACCGGTGTCGCCGTTCCATCGCGATCCGTCCATGTCGCGCAGATCGGCAACAGGTTCAGTATCGGCCTGGACGGTGACAGCCCATGTCCGGATTGCCGACGAGGCGGTCATCGACATCGCCCGGACGTGCTCTCGGCTTACGGCCCGCGCCACGCGTACACGGCAATGCGGCAGACTTCCTCGAAACCCAGCCGCCGGTAGACGGAGTCGCCCGCCTCGGAGGCGCCGAGCACGGCGACGCGCTGTCCAAGCTCGCGACCGACCCTGAGCGCCGCATGAGTGACCGCCGCGCCGAGAGGCCCGTTTCATCGGTGACCGGCTCGATGGTGAGCCCCTCGGGAGCCGGCGGTGGTTGCGGGAGCGGATCGAGCCCGATCGCCATGCCGATGTCGTCACCGTCAGCGACGAAACCGTGAGCGACCAGGCGGTCAGTGAGGTCATGAGGGGACATCGTGGGACCGACGTGCCAGGTACCCGGCACATGTCGAGCGGTGAATCGTTCGACCGACGCGACAATCGCCGCGTCGACGGCGTCCGGCGTGAGATGCGCCCGGACCACGCAGTTGTGGTAGTCGATCGGCGAGCCGCCGATGACCCACTGCAGGTCCGGGCGGCGCAGCTCCTCACCGCCACCGGCGCGGCCCATCGCGAGCAGGAACTCGGCGGCGTTCTCCTCGATCGCGCGCGTCAACGTCGCACCAGACGCGCCGGCCGGGATCGTCACGCGGCCTGCCTGTCGATCTCCACGGGATGGTCATGCTCGCTGGCACGCAGATCGAAGATGAAGGCCGGCTCGAACGAGAGGCGACGCAGCAGGACGTCGCTGTGCTCGACATGCACG
>CBFGRG010000484.1:0-2854 GCA_965651105.1 uncultured bacterium
GCGCCTGGCTTCGACGGTGTACTTCGGCGTGGATGCGGCTGCATGCTCGGCCGTGCGCTTTGCGCGGGGATTGCTCGACACCCATTCGACTCGGCCAGTGGCTGTCGCTGCCATGAACCTCCAACGCAAGCCGCCACCGGGGCGGCGCGACGGGCGCTGGGGTTCACGCGTGGTGGTGCCGCCGCGCGGCATGACGCCTCAGGGCAAGCTCAACGGCGTATCCGCGCATCGTCGGGCGTCAGAATGACATCATTGGGAGTTGGCGTGGGTATACGGACAGTGCCTGCATCGCGTGTTGTTGTGCACGACTCATCGCGCATCTGGCGGGGCCTGCGGCTCGGCCCTCGGATCGCCACGAGGCCGGTCCCTACGGTTCCGTCGCGCCCGGCGACTGATCGGCGATGGCGGCCTCGATGCGCTCGACCTCCCGTTCGGGGTCCTCGACCTCGACGCAGACGATGTCGAACCAGTGGTCGCGCAGCCTCAGCGTGATGCAGTTCTCGGCGTGTCGCCGTACCCAGAACGACCGCACCTTCGGCTGGTCCCAGAACTTCCAGTAGGTCCCGGCGATGTACGATCCGAACACGTTGGTGCCGGGAAAGCGCAGCCCCACCGGTCCGTTGCGCGCGAAGGCGGGTTCGTGGCCGACCGATTCGATCTGCTCGTAGGGCACCGTCACTTCCCGTCGAAGCGACCAGATTCGGTGCCAGCCGGTCGGGCGGACGATGAGGGCGTTCCAGAGCAGGTCGATCTCGACAGGCGCCACGTTGCGCTCCTTTCGGGGTGTGATGGCTGCACCGCGCTGCCGCCACCGGTGAAGGATGATGGCGGCAGTGATCCAAAACCGGCGGCGCCACGTTGTACAGGTATCGAACCGTCGACGGCCGCCCGCGGTGCGCGCTGTGACTTTCAGCATACACGACCGCCGCGCGCCGCTCGCAGGAAGGACGCATCGCCATGTCCACCACATCCGCTCCCATCTCCGGACAGCCCGGCCGAGGGCAGCCGCTCGACCCTGCCCGGCGGGACCGCTACTTCGGGTTGCTCGCCGGCGCGATCGGCGCGCTGGCGATGATCGCCACCTTCATCCTGCTGCGGCCGTTCACGAACGATATCTCCGTGATCGACGCGATCGCCGACGCGACCCTGCTGGCGATGCCGATCTCGGTGTTCTCGACAATGCTCGATACGTTCGGGACCCAGGCGAAGACGCTCTTCCTCGCTGGCCTGATCGCGGTGCTGGTGCTGGCCGGCGCCGGGTTCGGCATGCAATACGCCGCGCAAACGGCCGGCGCGCGCCGGCCGATCTGGCCGAAGATCCAGGCGTGGGCGGCCGGCATCACCGTCGTGCTGGCGCTGTTCATGCTCGTCGTGATCGGCTCCGAGACGCCCGGCGTCATGTCCGGCTGGAACAGCGTGCGGTCGGTGCTCGCCGTGGCGCTCGGCGCCGAGGCATGGGCGGTGGTGACGGCGCTGCTGCTGCACCAGGTGCGAGCGCGAACGGTCGCTCCGGCTCCGGCGGCTGATGCCCCCGAGATCGACCGGCGGCGGGCGATCTCGCTGGCGGCGATGGGCGCCGTCGCGGTTGGCGCGGCGGCGGTGATCGGGCGCGAGGTGGAACGGGTGGCGACGCGGAAGGCCGTCGGCACGGTATCCGCCGGGCAGCTCCCGCCGGCAATCACGCCGACCGAAAACTTCTACGTGGTTTCAAAGAATTTTCTCGATCCGGACCCCGATCGTGGCGACGACTGGAGCATCGAGGTCGGCGGGCTGGTGGAGAAACCCGGCTCGATCGGTCGGGCCGACCTGGAGGCATTGGCGGGGCCGGTTTTCGCCTCGACGCTGACCTGCATCAGCAACCCGGTCGGTGGCGACCTGATCTCGACGGCGGAATGGACCGGCGCGCCGCTGTCGGCGGTGCTGAACCGCTTCGGCGTGCGACCGAATGCGGTCGACCTCGTCGCCGAGGGGGAGGACGGCTACACCGACTCGTTCCCGATCGAGCGGGCGCTCTCGCCGGAGCCGCACATCGTTTGGGAGATGAACGGCGAGCCGCTGCCGAAGCCGCACGGGACGCCGGTGCGCCTGATCGTGCCCGGCCTGTACGGCATCAAGAATGTGAAGTGGCTGACGAAGCTGACCGTCTCTGGCGACGACTATCGCGGGTTCTGGCAGGATCGCGGCTGGACCGACGAGGGCATCATCAAGACGCAAAGCCAGATTCGGGTGCCGCGCCGGCGCGAGGTGCTGTCGGTGGGGCGGCATGAAATCGGCGGGCTCGCGTTCGCCGGGGACCGAGGGATTTCGATGGTCGAGGTCAGCATCGATGGCGGCGACACCTGGCGGGAGGCGGAGATCGCCGCCAACCCGAGCGACGCCGGGCTGAGCTGGGTGATCTGGACGTACTGGTGGGATGCGGAGCAAGGTGAGTACACGTTGGCGGTCCGGGCGACGGATGGTGAGGGAAACCTCCAGACGGAGGAGAAGGCCTCGACGCTGCCCGACGGCGCCAGCGGCTATCACCGCATCTCTGTCGTCGTGATGTGACGCGGCCGTCGGACGATCTGGTCCTTGTGGTTGTCATTTCGACCGGAGTGCCGGCAGGGCGCGCGGCGGAGAAATCTCTTCCGCTCGGTCGTCGCGACCTGGCAGGCAAGAGATTCCTCGACAGCGGCCCTTCGGGCCGGCTCGGAATGACAGCAAGAGTTGGTGGCGGGACCGTGGGTTGGTGCGTGCGAGGTCACCCGGAAAGCAATTCTCACCTTTACCCACATCGTTCACGACACGCGGGTCCCCCATGATGCGGGGGCCATGCCCATGGCATGACGGCGTTCGTCCGTTCGACGCCGGGGTC
>CBFGRG010000485.1:0-2846 GCA_965651105.1 uncultured bacterium
ACGCTGGGAAATGGCGCGCTGTCTGGAACGTGCACCGCCTGCGTTGTGCGGGCATCGTGAGCGGCCGGCACAGGGCCGGCGCTACGCCGTGGGAAGCTGATCGCGGTAGGCCGGCAGGGTACGGCCGAAATCCGTCCCCCAGGTGCCACGCTCGACAAGCATGCGTGCCGGCTCCTGATCGTCCGGCTCCATGCTGAAGCGCATTTTGCCCGTTGCTTCGGCGAGCATGCCGGGATCTACCTGCTGGCTCTCCCGGATCATCAGGCGAATATCACGACGGCGCTCCCAGCCCACGTCCAGCGCCGCCCGGAGTCGGGCCAGCTCGTCCTGGGGATTGCGTGCCAGCGCCGCGACGCCGACCACGCAGACGTGCGAGACGAACGCCTTGCCGGTCATGATGAACCAGCTCCGGGCCAGATCCTCCCGAAAACCAGTCTCGATCGGCGTCAGCGCGGCCGCGCCTTCGGTCACGACGACCTGGGCATCGTCCGGCGGCTCGTCGCGCGACACGCCGGTCGCCTCGATACCGAAGTAGGGTCGCAACAACGCCCGCGTCAGCACCTCGCCGGTTGCGCCGACCTGCTGGAGGTAGACCGTCACCTGGTCGATCTCGTCGGGTCGCACGTGCGTGCGCATGGCCACCATGCCGGCGCCGTCGTGAACGATCGCGATCGACCGGTCGATGACGTGGGTCTGCGTCAACAGCGTCGCCTCCGGCAGCGGCAGCAGCGCGATGTCATCGGCGGTCACATCGGCGGCGGTCAACCCGGCCCGAATCTCGATGCCGCTGACATCATCGATCCAGCCCTCGCGGATCGGCATCGTCAGGAACGTCGTCGCCAGTGCGTCATCGATCAAGACCGTCATACGCTCGCCGCCTGCGAAAGATGCCTGAACTGCTCGATCGGGAATCGTGGGTAGGAGCCGAATATCTTCAGCGATTCGGCGCGCTCGCCCATTTTCGCGAGCACCTCCTGCACGCGAGGGTCGGCGCGATGCCCCTCGAAATCGATCAGGAAGACATAGGTGCCGAGCCATCCCTTGGTTGGTCGCGACTCCAGCCTTGTCAGGTTGAGGCCCGCTTCGGCGAGGGGTCGAATGATCTTCTCCAGCACGCCGGGCTCGTCGGCGTCGGCGGTCAGCCCGATCGACGTCTTGTCGTCGCCGGTCGGCTCGGCGTCGTCGGCGGCCATCACGACGAAGCGGGTCAGGTTGCTTGGGTTGTCCTGGATATCGTCGGCGATGATGACGCCGCCGTAGAGCCTGTGCGCCGGCTCCGGCCCGATCCCGGCGACGGCCGGATCGCCCCCCTCGACGGCAGCCTGCACCGCGCCGGCGGTGGACAGCGCCGCCACCTGGGTCGCCGCTGGCAGCTGCGCCTCGAGAAACCGGCGGCATTGCCCCAGCGCCTGCGGGTGCGACATCACGGTCCGGATATCGTTCAGGCTCGCGCCCTCCGGTCCGATCAGGATGTGGCGAATCGGTACGACCACCTCCTGCCCGATACGAAGATCGGTGTCGTGGATGAGGAGGTCGAGGGTGGCGCTGACACCCCCCTCGATCGAATTCTCGATCGGCAGCACCGCCACGTCGGCGTCGCCCGTCTCGGCGGCGGCCAGCGCTGCCGGGATGCTCGGGTAGGGCAACAGCGTGTCGCCCGGACCGGCGACAACCTCAGCCGCCATCTCACTGTAGGTTCCTCGCGGTCCCAGGTGCGCGATCTGCATCCCAATCCACCTCGTCATGACACCATCAAGCCTGCTCGCGTAACCATACCCGGAACTTCCCGACGTGGCACAGCCCCTCAGTCTCGGACCGTCCCGACACGTCCTGTGAGTGCGAATCAAGGTTGACGCTTGCTGGGTTTGTATCAGCGAAGGTCGCTGTGTCCCCACATCGTCAGGCTACGCTGCCTGGGGAAATGCGACGTGGCGTGGTCCGCTTCGGCCCGTATACTCAAAGCATGAGTGACGACACCATCCGCCCCAAACCGCGAAAACCCCGTGGAAGGCGCCAGAAGCACCGACGAGATCGTCCGGCACCGGAAACCGTCGACACCGCCTGGCGGTTGTTCCTGGCAGTACCGATTCCCGAGCCGGTGCGAGCAGGAATCGAGGAGCTGATCGCGCGACTCGAGCCGCGCGGCTGGCCGATCCGCTGGATCGAACCCGGCAACGCCCACCTGACGCTGCACTTTCTCGGGGACACCCCTCCGGAACAGGCGACGATCCTGCAGCTGGCGCTGCCGGAGATCGTGGCACAACACGAGGCGTTCAATCTCCGCACGGCGGGACTCGGCGTGTTCCCGAAGCTGAAGCGTCCGCGGGTGATCTGGCTGGGGGTCTATGGGCCGGCGCACCGGCTGGAAACGCTCGCGAATGCGATCGGCGAATCGCTCACCGAGATGCAATTCCCGGTCGACGATCGGCCCTTCAGCCCGCATATCACGCTGGGCCGGGTCCGTGACATCCACAACGCCAGAATCGGTGGCCTGACCGAAGCGCTTCGGGCCGCGATCGACGAGATGGCGGCCGAGGGGCTGGCCGATCCGAAGAATGGCATGCCGCTGCCGATCGACGAGGTTCATCTCATCCGCAGCCATCTCGGATCCACCGGCGCGCGATACGAGGTGCTGGCCCGCTTCCCGCTCGCGCCGAGGGATGGCGACTGAGGGTGCGGCCAGGCACGTCGTGACCGCCACCGTGCGATTCATAACACCAATTACGATGTCATCCTGAGCGGAGTGCCCGGAGGGCGCGAAGTCGAAGGATCTCGTGCCTGCTGGAGTACGTGTCCCGAGCGCCAGAGATCCTTCGGCTCCGGGGCTGCGCCCCTGCGCTCAGGAT
>CBFGRG010000486.1:0-2835 GCA_965651105.1 uncultured bacterium
GTCCGGTCCGTTTGGCTGGGTAACGAATTGCTGGCACGGTTCCGATCAGGCTGGATCAGAGACCAAGTCGGTGCCAGCGGGTGGGTTGTCGATGTTGGGCGCGCCGGATCATGAAGCCGGCGGCGGCGAGCATCAGGGCAAATGCCCCGAGGGACCAGGCGATGGCGTGGGCCGGCGATTCCGGCCATGGCAGCGTCGAGCCGATGCCAACGCTTTGCGGAATGGTCGATGGCGCGACAGGCTCGCCCTTGCCGCCCACGCCGGAGGTGCCATCCGCCATCGTCACCGTGTTGGACGACGAGATTGGTTGGCCCTTGCCGCCGGTTGGGGCAGGCGTGACACCGGTCGCTCCGGTCGTGCCGCCAGTGGCGTCACCGAGATAGCCGCAGACCATCCAGACGTTCCATGCGGACTCGGAGAGGTGGACGTTGACGCTCCAGCCATTGTTCAGCAGGGCATCCAGCGGGTAGCTGATGATCGTGCTGCTGACGCCGTTTGCGTCGACATTGGCCAGGTAGATCGTGCCTTCGCTCTTCAGCGTGTCGCAGGTGCCGGGATGCAGGTGGGCGAGATGGCCACCAGTGACGGCATCGCCCTGGAGCTGGAGGGTGACAAGGGTTGTGTTGGCGTCAATCGCTTCGAGCGTGATGGCGCCGGTGACCCCGATATCGCTGTAGTCACCGAGCGTGAGCGTTGCGACCGTGCCGCCCCCGGACGTTGTGCCGCCGGTGCCATCGTCCGCCGTGTCATCGCCAGGCTCCGCTGTCTCTGTGGCGGCCGCTGTCGGGGTCGTGACCTGGCCGCCTTCGCCGGTCGGCACGACTGTGGCGGTTTCCTCGGGCGTCGCTGTTGCGGTGGGCTCCGAGGTGGGCGAGGGGGCAGCGGTCGCGGTCGTGGTTGGAGTGGTCTGACCGCCCTCGCCGGTCGGCGCTGCCGTGGCCGTTTCCTCGGGCGTGGCAGCCGGTGTCGCCGGGGTGGGCGTGCCTTCGATGTTGGCGCAGGCGATGAGCGTGCCCAGCTCGTCGGGCGAGAGATGAAGGTCGACGGTGTAGTCACCGCCATCGATCAGGTCGGTCAGTGAGACGTCGACGAGCGACAGGCTTTCGCCCGAATCGTCAACGGTGGCAAGGGTTTCGTACGGCTCTGGCTCGGAAGCGCCGCAGGTACCTTCGTGGATGTGGGCCGGATGAGCATCGCCACCGCCGGTGATCGAGATCGCGACGAGCGTGCCGTCGTCGCCGAGGTCGTAGAGCGTGGCCGTGCCCTCGACACCCGAGTCGTTGAACTCTTCGAATGTCAGCTCGAGCTGTGGAGCGCCGTCGGCGATCGCCTCATCGCGCAGCTGCTGGAGCTCCTCCAGCGTCGGCGTGGCGGTTGCTTCCTGCGCGGCTGCGTCGAGCGATGCGGCCGCGAGCGTGGTGGCGGTGGCGAGAACGGCAATAAGCAGGAACAGGACCCGGCGGCCCGCCGCGGGTCCGGATCGTTGATGGTGATATGGAGCCTTCACGGCGGTCATTCGGACACCCTCCCCCGGCGCGTCGTGACGATGTGCGTCATGGCGGCCAGCGTGGGCCGCCGAAACATCCCCGTCGGAGCCGAACCGGCAAAGCGGTCCAGATCAGCGTGCGGGGTGTGCTGATCGAGAGATGCACCGGCGGGACGGTGCATCCGCGTCGGGCCTTCGATGCGGGGGTGAAGAGCCTGACGAGATTCAGGCTACCGTGGAAAATCGGTTGTCACAAGTGTACGGACGTTGCCAGTTTGACACGGATGCGAGGCAATACGTGGATTACGATGTCGTTTATTCAGGTTCAATGGTGTACGTATTGTGGCAAAGCAAACCGACGCAATGTACGTTCGTAGCTGACATTGCGCCGGTTTCCATTTTCACGAAATGTTCCACGGGGTCACGATTCGTCGGGGGAGCCGCCATTGAAATGCGCGATCAGCATCTTTCGGAGCTGCCCCGGTGACTCCCGGTCGACCGGAAACCCGAGCAGCTTTTCGACCTGGCCGCGCGAGCCGATCTGGTAGGTGTCGCGCGCCCATTGCCAGAAAGCCGTCCACGAGATGTCCTCCAGCTCGGGATCGACGTCCTCATCCGAGGGCTGGGCTGTCTCTGGCGGCACGGCGCGGCGGCGCTCGCTGAGGTCGACCGGCTCCGTTTCCACCTGGGAGGGACGGCGATCGACCGGCGCCGGTCCGCGCTGGGGCGAGCGTGATGGCGTCGGCTCGATCGGCTGCGGCCGCGCGTCGGTCTCTTCCTGGGTTCGAGGGTCGTCTGGACCGGCCTCGGGCATCGCTCGCTCGCGATCGCGCAGCGCGCGAATCGCCTGCACATGCCCTGGCGGCTGGCGGCGCGCTGTTTCGGGCGGCGCCGGGTCCGTCGAGGTAGGCGATTCCGGGTGGGGTGCCTGATCTGTGTCGATGACGATATAGCCGAGCGCATCGAGTGCCGCGGCGATCGCGCGAAGCTCGGTTTCGGCGATGACGCGCTCGATCGCGCCGTCCGCGATTGTGCCGGCGGCATGGGCCGAAGCGCTGCCACCGCCGCTGAGGGTGATTCGCGCCGCCATCACCACCGCGTGCTCGTCGAGGGAGATCAGCTTCGTGCGGACACGCGCCTCCGGCTCTCGCTGGCGCAGCCAGAGCAGCCGCAGCTTGGTGTCGCGGGGGTCGTTGTCCCCGCGGGAGCGCCGGAGCAGCGCGAGCGGGTCGAGCGATCCGTCCTGCAGCGGGTGGGGTGGCGAGGTCATGGTCTCTCCGGTCGGCGCGGCGGGCAGCCGGCGATGCTGCCCAGGAACGTGCCTCCTATGATACCCGGCGCGCCGCGCG
>CBFGRG010000487.1:0-2833 GCA_965651105.1 uncultured bacterium
CAGCGTCGCCCCTCGGCGAAGCGATGCACATCGTAGCCGATGCCAGTGCGTGGAATGTCAGGACGATACATGCGAGGCTCCAGGAAAAAGGCGAGCGCGCAGCAGGGCATCCGCCAGCACCAGGTCGTCGGGAACCGTCACCTTGAGGTTGGCGGTCGAGCTGGGCACCACGGTCACGGCCTCTCCGGCCCATTCCAGCAGTCCGCCCTCGTCGGTGAACGATTCGCCCGCCTCATTCGCGGCCGCGAATGCGTCGAGCAGAAGGTCGCGCCGGAACCCCTGCGGCGTCTGGGCAGCGCGCAGGTGATCGCGCTGGATCGTTCGCACGATCAGGTCACCATCGACCTCCTTGATCGTATCAGTCACCGGCGCGGCGGCGATGGCGGCACCTCGCTCCCGGGCGGTGCGGGCCACGTCGTCGAAAAGCTCAGGCGAGGCGAGCGGTCGGGCGGCATCGTGAATCACGGCGATCTCGACATCGGGCGACAGGTGATTGACGCCGAAAAGCACAGAATCCTGCCGCTGTTCGCCACCAAGGCACACGCTCACGGGAAAGTCCGACTCAAACGTTTCGATCAGTCGCTGGATGGGCTCCACGATATGCGCGCCGCAGACGACGACGATCTCGCAAGTCGTCTCCGCCGCCACGGCTGCGTCGAGGCTCCACGCCAGCAGCGGGCGGCCAGCCGCTTCGGCGAGGACCTTGGCACGGTCGCCGAATCGCTCGCCGCGCCCGGCGGCGACGATGACGACACCGGTGAACCGGTCGCTCACAGCTTCAGTCCTGCCTCGACGAGGCTCGCGACGACGGATTCCGGAACCGGCGCCGAGCCGAGCTCGCGACCCTCGCGGAAATTGGGGCCATGGAAGTCCGAGCCGCCTGTCGGAACCAGATCCCATTGCCGCGCGATCTCCCGCAGCGTCTCGCGCTGCCGCTCGTCGTACTCGCCGTACCAAACCTCCATGCCACGCAGCCCGATCGGGGCGAGCCGACCGAGCACACCGGCAATGTCCCCGGTCGAGAACGGGTGGGCCAGCACCGGCACGGCATCGTGAGCGACCAGCAACCCGACGGCCTGCTCGGGCGTGAACGACTCACGCGGGACCCAGCCCGGCGTGCCAGGCGTGAGAAAGCGGCGAAACGCGTCGTCGATGCTTTCGACCGCGCCAATGGCGATCAGCGCTCGGGCAACGTGCGGCCGCCCGATCGAGCCGACCTCAGCCTGAGTGAGGATCGCATCGCCGTCGATGTCGTAGCCGGCATCGCGCAGCTTTTCGATCATTTGCTCGATGCGGCGAAGTCGCGCGGCCGCCAGACTCGCCAGCGCGTCCCGCAACGACGGGTCGTCCGGATCGACACCGTAGCCGAGCACGTGGACCTCCGCGCGCCGCTCGGTGGTGGAGAGCTCGACGCCCGGAATGATGGTCACGCCGGCTGTTTCGGCCTGGCGGCGCGCCTCGGGGATGCCGTCGACCGTGTCGTGATCGGTGACGCCGAGCCAGCGCAGACCGCGCTCGGTGGCGAGATCAACGAGCTCTGCCGGCTCGAGCGTGCCATCGGACGCGGTGGTGTGGGCATGCAGATCGACCGGCGAGGTCGACGCGTCGCCCTGCCGGTCGTGGTGCGGAGAATGCTGGTTGGACATGTGTTCCTGCGATGCCTAGCGCGGCTCGATCACCAGCCGCATGGCGGTGCGATCTTCATTGTCGATGGTGACATCGATGAACGCCGGCAGGCAGACGGCATCGATGCCCGTCTCGGACAGGTAGTCGCGCGCGATGGCGGCCGCCTTGACCGCCTGGTTGGTGGCACCGGCGCCGATCGCCTGGACCTCGGCCCGGCCGTACTCCCGCACCACGCCGGCGATTGCCCCGGCGACGGCACTCGGGCGCGACCGCGCGGACACCTTGAGCACCTCATCACCCTGCTGGGCCGAGATCAACTCCATTGCCTCGGGTGTGGCGTGACCGTTGGCACTCGCGGGTATGGCGGCTTCGGCGACCTCGGTGACGTCAGCAACCTCGGCAACCGCTGGCTCCTCGAAGCCAGCGGCGCCATCCTCCTGGAGTTCAGGTTCCGGCTCGAACGTCGCTTCGGTGTCGTCGGATTGCTTCTCGTCTTCTTCGGGCGGGAACCGGGTCGATTCCGGATCGATCTTGATATCCCGCAGGTCGAGCTTGCTGAAAAAACGATTCATGGATGAGGCCCTCCCCCAAAAAGTCCCCGTTCGCCCAGGCATGCCGGGCGTCTATCGGCACAGCACCGTTCCTTCCCCAAGGGGCGCCCGGGGCGCAGTTCGGCCACCTCGGGCGCGACACAACGGTGTCGTGGTGAAACGCCGTCGACGTGAGCATCAACGCGGTTCGCTGCCCCTGAGTTTACGATGTTATCGGCATGATGACACGGATTTGGCTCGAATCGCGGAAAATTGGGTTCGGGCTGGGTCCGAGGTCGGTGCTGAACCTCGCAAAAACAGGAAATCGCTACCCGCAGATGTCGCCCTGGCGCGGCGCAGGCAGCTCTGCAAGAGGGACGCCATTGCCGGCACGGACCATTGGTGAGGGCGATAGTGTCTGAGCGCCGGCATTGCCTGGCGTGAGCCTGCCGAAGGCACGTCCCCTGCACGCCCTGATCCATACCGGTCGATCCGGATTGCAGAGGCGTGAGTCACGAGGTCAGTGTCAAGATCGGACCGGCACAAGGCCAATCCCTACGGACTAAATCCGGGTAACGAATCACCGTGGGATTCGCCCCGTCGTGACGCCCCTGGGGCGGCTGTCCATTGCAGGCCGCCAACGGGGGCACGGCGGGGTGTTTATCCGGATTTGGTAT
>CBFGRG010000488.1:0-2830 GCA_965651105.1 uncultured bacterium
GACGACCGCCTGGGCGACGGCGCCCATGCCGAGCCCGCCGTACTCCTCGGGGAAAGCGACACCCATCGCGCCGAGCTCGCCCAGCTTGCGGATGACGTCGGTCGGGAAGGTGTGGTCGCGGTCCCACTCGGCGGCGTGGGGCGCGATCTCGCGCTCGGCGAACTCCCGCACGAGCATCTGGAGCTCGCGCTGGTCGTCGGTGAGCTCGAACGGCTGACATGAGGTCATCGTCGCCTCCTCGGGGTGGCCGCGCGCCTCGTCGCGCCCGGCTCCGGTCAGATCTGCCGTCAGGATGTGTGGGGCCAGTATAGGGCATCGGGTTCGGACGACGTTCGCATCGCTGAATTTGCCCACCCCGATGCACCCCGAAGCTGGCATAATCGCATGACCCGAGGGTCCCCCATCGTTGCCGCCGGAATTCAGCGGAAATGCGTCACGGATGGAACTTCCACCACGCGTCACGAACCCGCCATCCGAGCCCTCGTCGCAAGCCACCGAGGCGGCCTCCAGCAGCCTGCCGGTGATGCTGACATCGTTCGTGGGACGGGAGGAGGAGCTCGCCCTGGCGATGTCGCTGCTCGAGCGGCCGGAGCTTCGCCTGCTGACCCTGACGGGTCCCGGCGGCATCGGCAAGACCCGGCTCGCCATCGAGCTTGCCAGGGAGGCCGGCTCGCTGTTCCCCGATGGCGTACGGTTCGTGCCCCTTGCCCCGATCCAGGATCCATCGATGGTCATGCCGGCCATCGCCGCCGCGATCGGCCTCCAGGATCCGGATGGTCCCGGCATCGACGACAGCATTGCCTCCGCGCTGGGATCGTTCCGCACGCTGCTCGTCGTGGACAATGCCGAGCATGTCATGGATGCCGCGCCGGCCCTGACGAACCTGCTGTCCCGGTGCCCGCGCCTCAAGATCGTGGTGACCAGCCGCAGCCTGCTCCGCGTGGAAGGCGAGCACGCGCTCCCCGTCCCCCCGCTCACCCTGCCACGCGCGAAGGAGGCCATGACCCACGATGACTGGCTTCGTGTCCCGGTCATCGCGTTGTTCATCGAGCGTGCCAACGCGGCCGATCCATCGCTCACCTGGAGTCCGGCCGACATCCTCCGCCTCGTCGAGATTTGCGAGCGCCTGGATGGGCTGCCGCTGGCCATCGAGCTGGCCGCGACCCGAGTGCGCCACTTCACGATCGCGGAGATCAACGATCGGCTGAACCACCTGTTGCCGCTCCTGATCGATGGCTCGCGGGACCATCCGAGCCGGCTGCGGACAATGCGGAACGCGATCGCCTGGAGCTACGACCTGCTCTCTCCTGGTAGTCGGGAGCTGTTGCGGCACGCATCGGTATTCCGGGAGGGGTTCTCCCTGGACGCCATCACGGCAGTGTCCAGCGAGCTGACCGCACCCGGAACGGATACGGAGCCGAGCGGCCCAGGCGCGCCGGGGGTGCATTCGATAGAAGGTCGTCTCGCCGGGTTGATCGACGCCAGCCTGCTGACCCGGGGGACCGAGTCGATCGCGGGGACCACACGCTACCGCATGCTGGAAACGATTCGGGACTTCGCCTGGGAACAGTTGACGAGTCACGGCGAAGAAGCACACGCACGCCGCGCGCATGCGGCCTACTTCACCGCGTTCGCGGCACAGCACGAAATCGCCGAGCTCGTCCCGGAACACACCCACGCCATGGACCAACTCAACGCCGAGCAGGACAACCTGCGATACGCACTGACATGGCTGCTGGAGTCATCGGACCGCGCCCGTTTCGTCCGACTCGTCGCCACGCTCGGCCCGTTCTGGCTGGCACAATCCAGCTATCAGGAAGGCGGTACCTGGCTTGCCCGCGCCCTGGCGATGCACCCTGCGCCGATCTCGGCCGACGGGGCGAGGATTCTGGTCTCGCTCGGCATGACCGAAATCTTCCGGGGGGAGAACGAAGCCGCCGAGGCGCATCTGACCCAGGGAACCGCGGCCTGCCTGGCGCACGGAGAATCACACCGGGCCGCTTTGGCCCTGATCGGGCTAGCCGGGTTGGCCGTCGCACGTGGAGACAGCGAGCGAAGCACGCAACTGCTGGAGGAATCGCTGGCCGCCGCAATCGCCATACCGGATGCGCGACTGGCCGGAATCACGGAAGGATGGGTGTCGATCAACCACGCCGTGGTGGCTCGAACCAGAGGTGACAGCGAATCTGCAGAACGGCACGTCGTGGAGGCGCTGGATCGGTTCAAGACAGAGCATTTCCACGTCGGCACGATGATGGCGCTGGGCGACCTGGGGGATCTTGCGCGTGATCGCGGCGAATGGACACGGGCGCTATCGCTGTACAAGGAAGCGTTGGCCGCAGGCCGGACCGACCAGGCGAGGCGCATCGTGATCGAGATCGTCGAATCGGTCGCCATCGTCGCCGCACACCTCGGGTACCTGGATCGCAGCGCGACGCTCCTCGGCGCGGCCGAGAGATTGCGCGAGCGAATCGGGCTGCGATATCGGCAGCCACGAAACCGAGCATCGCTGGAAACGGCGATCGAGACCGTTCGCGCTGGCCTGCCGGATGAAGCATTCTCGACTGCCTGGGAGGCCGGCAGGAGCCTCTCGATAGATCACGCCATCGCCCGGGTGCTCGACTTCGACAATCGCGCGGCAAGCCGCGCATCGTTTTCGCTCACCCCTCGCGAATCCGAAGTTCTTCGCCTGCTGGCGACAGGAATGACCGATCCCGAGATCGCGGACACGCTGTTCATCAGCGTTCGCACGGTCGAGCACCATGTCGCGAGCGTCTTCCGCAAGCTCGGTGTTCACACCCGCACCGCCGCGACGTCGACCGCGATCGCC
>CBFGRG010000489.1:0-2829 GCA_965651105.1 uncultured bacterium
TGCCAGCCACCGCGCTGCCCGCCGACCACCTGGTTGCTGACTATCCCGATGGCTCAACCGAGGACGTGGGCCCGGCATACACACGCTTCACGATGCCGTGGAACGCGACCGGACAACCCGTCATCTCGGTGCCCTGCGGGTTCGACGCCGACACCCTGCCGGTCGGCCTTTCGTTCGTCGGACTGCCAGACCAGGAGCTGCCACTCTGCGAGATTGCCCACGTCTATGAGCAGGCGGCGGGATGGTACCGGCATCGGGCGACTGTGCTTTGACAACATCCGACCACCCTGCGGGAGCATTCATGACAACGACGTCACCGACCGGCCCCTTGCTGGAGGCTCTTCGAGCGAGCGAAACCCACGCCGATTGGCTGAAGTATCTCGAGGCGCTTCCGGAACCTGATTTCCCGATCGAGCTTCCGGGAGAAGACGAAACGCACGCCATCCTTCGCGAGCTGGAGGTGCCCGAAAAGGATATTCCCGCGGCTATTGCCAGCCGTCCGGATCCAGATCGAGAGCCCGATGCCTGGTGGTTGTTCGAGCGCAGCGTTATCCAGCTGGTATCGACAATCGGCAGCTTCGACCCTCCGCCATGGTTTCCGTCGCCGTACACCGTGCCGGGTATGAACCCATTCTTTTTCGTCAACGTCTTCGTCGCAACGCTCCCGCACACGCGCCGGTACCATCGCAAGCGAGGGATACCGGACGAGGTCGCGCGCGCCACGCTGGCAGACCTCGGGCGAAACGTGCGGGTCAACCGCAAGCGCTACGGCGAGGGAGGTCTGGAAACCTCGAACTGGCTGATGCTGCACTTTCGCGGCATGATCTATCAGCTCGGGAGATTGCAGTTCGAACGGACCCGAACGTGGAACTCAATTGTGGAGGCGGCGTCGGCTCGTGGCGAGACCGTCTCTCCCGACGACTTCGCGCTCTCGATCCACATTCCTGATTTCCTGGGACCGATGACGCCCGAAGCATGCGATGCGTCGATCGCCGAAGCGCGGGCATTCTTCGCGACGTATTTCCCAGAGGAGATATACAGGCGGGGAGTGTGCTCCTCATGGCTGCTCGATCCGCACCTGAAGGAGTACCTGCCGCCGAGCTCGAATATCGTGCGGTTCCAGAATCGATTCCAGATCGCGGGGAGCGGTCGCGAATCCGATACATCGGTGCTCCAGTTCGTGTTCGGGCCCGCGCCGGACGACCTCGACACCCTGCCGCAACAGTCGTCGCTGCAGCGAGCGGTCGTCACCCACCTGAAGCGCGGCGGTCACTGGAGGTTCTATCCAGGCTGGTTCCCCTGGCGCTGACAGGTATTCGATGCCTGGCCACGCTGGCATGCAATCTGCACACATCCTTTCACGTAAACGCGAACCGGACCTCGCGAAGCGGGAGCCGATACGCGCGGAAAGGACCCACCAGGCATGGCTACCGACCCCACCCAACGCATCCAGCGTCACCCGATCGATACGGAGCTGACGACCGATCTCAGGGCCATTGGAGAGCGGATTGCCGCGATCGCCCCATCGACCGATGTTCCGATCGTCACTGCCACGCTCGATTGGCGCATCGAAGGCACCAATCCGGGTCGGTCACCGTTCTATGCGGAGGGCACCCGGCCGGACGATGACCGCTATCGATCGCAACCCAACCGCGCCGGAACCGAACAAGGGGAGGAGAGCGCTCGTCGTCGGCCGGCCCGCCGGGTGTTCAAGGACAAGATGGATGCCCTTGTCGAAGCCCATGGCGACGACGATGCGGCAACGGCGAGCCTCCAGGGCGATCTCGACCGCATTTCCGACTGGCTCGACATCGACGTCGACCCGAGCGCGCACGGGTGCTACATCGTTTCCTGCTCGGCAAAGAACATCTTCGAAGCCTATCCAATCGGACTGCCGCTGCCGACCGATGTGACGGCCGGACCGGTCCCGGCACTGTCAGCTCTGGCGCGAGCCGCCGAGGATCACCCGCCACATGCCGTGTTGCTGGCCGATTCGGAGCAGGCGCGGCTGACGATTGTCAGCCACAACGTCGCCTCGGCCAGCGTCGAAGTCGAAGGATCTGACTATCCGCGTCACCAGCAGCAGGGCGGATGGTCGCAACGCCGCTATCAGGCACGGGCAAACGAGAAAGTGGACGCCTTCGCTCGCGACGTTGCCGAGGAGACGCACAAGGAGCTCGATCGGTACGGTATCGGCATGCTGGTACTGGCAGGAGCTGAAGAGATGCGCGTCGCGCTCGAGCGTGAGCTGCCCGATACAGTCAAGGAGCGCATCGTCGGCACCGTGAACCTCGACATCCGCGCATCGGAAACCGACATCGTCGACGCTGCGGCGCCAGAAATCGAGCGCGCGGAGCGTGAAAACGAGCGCCAGGCGGTCCAGTCCGTCAGCGACGGTGTCGGCTCCGGCACTGATGGCGCGGGTGGGCCGAGCGACGTGCTGACGGCGCTGCAGTCCGGTCAGGTGATGACACTGGTGATGAACGACGACTTCGAGGGCAAGGGCTGGGCCGACTTCGCGATGTCCGCCTTCGGTGCCGGTGATTTGCCGACATCACACCCGCTGGGTGGCGACGTGAAGGACCTCGTCGAGATCGATCTTCGCGAGGAGCTCGTCCGGCTGGCGGTCCAATCCGGTGCGGAGGTCGAGATCGTCCACACCGGCGTGTCCGACGATGCCGACGAGAATCGAAGCTCGCCGAACGGCGACGGCGGGAGCATTCCGCGATCGGATGCGGCGACCGCGCTCGATGAGTTCGGTGGGGTTGGAGCGATCCTGCGCTACGTCATCGGCGACGAGCCGACCGAGGAAGAATCCGCCGCCCAGGC
>CBFGRG010000490.1:0-2805 GCA_965651105.1 uncultured bacterium
GCTCGGGGGCCGCGGGCGAGGGGGGGGGGGTGGGGGGGGGGGGGGGGGGTCGGGAGGTCCGGCACGATGTTGTACCAGGTCCGCGGGATGCGGTCCTCGCCCAGCAGGTATTTCGTCGATTCGTCAGCCATGCGTCGTCCCCTTTCGGCAACTGCCGGATCAGATGTCCAGAACCTCCCGCGATTGTAGCCGGGAACCGATATCCCGGCTTCACGACACGCCTTGCAAACCCGCCAGCGCTCCTATACTTCACTCACGAACCGTGCGCGTGTGGGAGTGGGGTAGGTAGTGGAGCGACAACCAGCCATGGAGCGGACGCTTCCACGGCTGTGGCCGTTCGCATCCGCGATGATCACCGGCTTCCAGCGCCATCCAGTCGGCATGCTCGCGCGACAGGCCGCCTACAGCCTGCTTTACGCCCTGCCGGCGATGATCGCGCTGCTGGTGTCGCTCGCCGCCATCATCGATCGCTACACCGACACCGGACTCTCGCCGATCCTGACCCGCGAGATCGACACCCGCGTTCCCGCCGAGCTGCAACCCCTGCTCCAGTCCCTGGTGAAGTACGCCGTCGCCGAGCAGGATGGTGGAACCGCCGCGATCGGCGCGCTCGTCGCCTTCGGCCTCGCGCTGTGGAGCGGATCCGGCGGCACCAGCGCGCTGATTTACGCCTGCAACCGCGCCTACGATGTGACCGACCCGCGACCGTGGGTCCAGCAGCGGCTCCTCTCGGTGGGGCTCATGCTTGCCGGTGGCGCGATGGCAATCGTCGCCTTTTTCCTCGTCGTGATCGGCGAGCACATCGACGGCTGGATCACCGAGCGTCGCGGCGAGGGGTTGGACCTGATCGCCTTCGTGACATCGAGCTGGCTCCTGCCCGGCACGCTCCTCCTCGCCGCGGTGACGCTGCTCTACCTGCTCGCGCCCGACGTGCCGGTGTCGCTGCGGTGGTCGATGCCGGGCGCGGTGCTCGCCAGCGTAGCGACGCTGCTGGCGTTCACCGGGTTCGACCGCATCGTCGGGCTGCTCGATCCCGGCAGCGCCTACGGCGCGGTCAGCAGCGTGATCGTCCTGCTCTGGATGCTCGACCTGGTGAGCATGTTCATCGTGAGCGGCGCGATCATCAATGCCGTGCTTCGCGAACGCTACGACCCGGGACTCATCGCCTGGCTGGAACGCCACCCCGAGCGCCGCCTCTCGCCGCAAGTCTGACGTTGATCGCCAGCGGGCCGTCTGCGACGATGGCGCCCACATCCAAACGATTCCTCGTCACCTTCCGGAAAGGACGCCAGGGCATGCTCGATACGGCGCAGATGATCACCGCCGATGCCGACCGCGGCGCCGCCATCCTGCTCTCGACCACCATCCACCTCGACCAGCCTCGTGCCGAGCTCGCCTCGGCGACCTTCCGCGCCACCGCCCATGGCGCCTGTGAGGCGCGCATCGGCGGACAGCCCGTCAGCGAGGCGGTGCTTTCACCGGGCTGGTCGTCGTTCGAGTGGCGGCTCGAGGTGCAGGAGACGGACGTCACCGCGCTCGCCGACGACGGCGCCGAGATCGAAGTGCTGCTCGGCAACGGCTGGTGGCGCGGCGACCTCGGTTTCCACGACGCCCGCGTCAGCTACGGCGACGATATCGGCTTCATCGGCGAGCTGGAGCTGGCCTGGCGGGACGGATCGACGCAAACCATTGCCACCGGACCGGACTGGTCCGCGCGGCGCTCGGATGTTGTCGAAAACACGCTTTACGACGGCCAGCGCATCGACGCCCGCCTGCGCGGCAAGCATGATCCCCTGCCGGTGCGGGTGATCGACTTCGATCGCGCCACGCTCGTGCCACAGGCCCGCCCGCTGATCGCCCGGCAGGAGGTGCTGTCGCCGGAGCGGATCTGGACGTCGCCATCGGGCCGCACCCTCGTCGATTTCGGCCAGAACATCGCCGGGTGGATTCGGCTGCGCGCTCGCGGCCCCGCCGGCACCGAGATCACGATCCGCCACGCCGAGGTGCTGGAGCACGACGAACTGGGCACCCGGCCGCTGCGCGGCGCAAAGGCCACCGATACCTTCGTGCTCTCGGGCGGGGAGGACGAGTTCGAGCCGACGCTGACCTTCCACGGCTTCCGCTACGCCGAGGTGACCGGTTACCCCGGCGACCTGACCGCGAGCGATCTCGAAGCGGTGGTGGTGCACTCGGAAATGACGCCGACGGGCACGTTCGAATGCTCGCACCCGCTCGTCAACACGCTCGTCCAGAACTCGATCTGGAGCCAGAAGGGCAACTTCCTCGGCATCCCGACCGATTGCCCGCAGCGCGACGAGCGCCTCGGCTGGACCGGCGACATCGCCGCCTACGCGCCCACAGCCGCGTTTCAGTTCGACGTGGCCGACTTCCTCCACGGCTGGCTGCTCGACCTGATCGCCGAAACCCGGCACAACGGCTATGTGCCCTTCGTCGTGCCCGATCTGATCAAGATGAACCTCGACGCGGGAGGATCGCTGGCCTTCCGGAAGATCGTTGGGCCGACGGCCGTCTGGGGTGACGCCGCCGCCTGGGTGCCGCAGGCGCTGTGGGAGGCGTATGGCGACATCGACCGCCTCGCCGAGCACTATCCCGGCATGGTGCTGCACCTCGAATCGGTCGAGTCGCGTCTCTCCGACACCGGCCTGTGGGACACCGGCTTCCAGTTCGCCGACTGGCTCGATCCGGACGCGCCCCCGGACAAACCAGCCGACGCCAAGGCCGATCCCGGCGTGGTCGCCACCGCCTGTCTCTATCGCAGCGCGACGATCGCCGCCGGCACGGCCC
>CBFGRG010000491.1:0-2794 GCA_965651105.1 uncultured bacterium
CGGCGACGCGAAATCGCGTCGCCGGTCCGCCCTTCCGCGCAAATGCGCCCCTTGACGGCTGGCACACTCCGCTCGTACGGTCAGGAAATCGGAATTCGCGCCACGCGCTCACCTGGAGATTGTATTGTCCAACACCGGGCCCATTGTGCCACCACCTGGCAACTCAGCACGACCGGTGTTCTTCCTGATTGCCGTCTCCTTCGGCGTCATGGTGGTCGGCTTCCCGATCTTCATGTACGTGGTGGGCTTGAGCACCGCCACGATCGTCTGGATCACGTTGTTCATCGCGGCGATATGCGCCGGAGTTCTCTGGCTGACCGTCCACCTCGGCCGCAACCTCCAGCGAGATGCAGACAGGCTGGATGCTGGCGAGGTCTGGGGCGAGTGGACCGTACCGCTGCAGCAGCATCGACGATTCGTCGATGGCGAGCGTCGCACCACCAACCGTACCGCGCTCGGCTTCGCGGCTGGTGGCACGGCCCTCGGTGTCGTGCTGGCCAGGCTCGAACAGGATTGGCTGCTCGGCGCCATCATGACTGGCGTGTTTCTTCTTGCCGCCGGGGTGATTTACTTCCTGGCCGGTCCGCCACGATCGGCGCACAGTGACGACGCGAGGCACGTCAGGATCGGCCCCGCCGGGGTGCATGTGCTCGGTCGATACCTGCCATTCAAAACGACGATGACACGACTCCACGCGGTGGACATCGCTGATGGCGACCCGCCGGTCATGCGCCTCACCGTGCAGGCAGGGCGCCAGATCGACCAGATTCGCGTTCCTGTCGCGCCAGACCAACTCGACCAAGCTGAAGCGGTCGCCGACCGCCTGCGCCAGATGCACGAGCTCTGATCCTCGACAGGTTCCCGCGTGGACGACACCTGTGGCTCGTCAACGCTCTTCGACCAAACCTGGGACCGGCGACGATGTCCCGGCACGCCGATCCAGCCAGGTACGCGCCAGCGCTCCGCCCGCGAGCGCGAACGCCACCATCAGCAGGGGCACGATCGCGGCAGTTGGTGGCGGATCAGTGCGCAGGCTCGCCTCGTTGCCGAGCATCGAGCTGACCGCCGATTTGATGATCGCCGTGCCGATGTGGGCCGGGAGGTACCAGGCGGGCACCAGAGCCGCCCACAGCAGCTTCGAACGCGATGCGACGGCTGCGAGCAGGAACCCGGCGGGAACGAAGCCGACCATCGCCGGCACGATCGCCGAGGGCTTCACGACAAAAGCGACCGTCACCACCACCAGCGCCAGCACACCCCACAGCCACACCGGCGGGCGATCTCTCACAGCGACGATCGTCAGCAACGCCGTGCTCGCGAACCAGAGCACGCCCCCGACGCCGTTCACCGCTCGACCCACATCGCTGTCCATCACAATCGCGACACCGACGAGCAGCGCGCCGAGCGCCAGCCCGATGATGCCGATCGCCGTCCTGTCCCCGATTCTCATTGCCAACGCCCCCATACACTCGATTCTCATGGCAATCTTACGCAAGCGACACGAGCGCGTCTGGAACATCGCGACGGTCGTGCTGTACTGACGGGTTCATCGAGGGACTGGTATACTGCCAAAGGCGCACCACGCCATGCCCTCGTAGCTCAATGGATAGAGCGCCTGGCTTCGGACCAGGAGGTTGCGGGTTCGAGTCCTGCCGAGGGTACCATCGGTGGTGCGCCTTTTTCGTGCGTGCAAGTGAGGAGACGGGACAATGCGAGCGTGGGCGGTGTCGATCGGATCGGAGATCATGTCCGGGCAAATCACGGACACCAACGCGACCTTCCTCGCGCAGGAGTGCGCCGCGGCCGGAATCGACTTCATCCGCGTCACCCAGGTCGGTGACGACATGACCTCGCTGGTCGAGACGCTGAAGCTCGCTCTCACCGAGGCGGACGTTGTCATCTGCACCGGCGGCGTCGGCCCGACCGACGATGACCTCACCCGCGAGGCCATTGCCCAGGTCGCGGGAGAAACGCCGGAAGTCGACCCGGTGCTCCTGCGCGAGCTGCGGGACTTCTTCGCCAACCGGGGCCAGGATATGCCCGAACGCAATGCCAAGCAGGCCTGGATGATCCCCTCCGCTCGCACGCTCCCCAATCCGGTCGGAACGGCTCCTGGCTGGCTCGTGTCGATCGATCGGGACGGCTTGAAGGGATCCATCATCGCGATGCCGGGAGTGCCTCGCGAAATGTTCCGCATGTGGCGCGAGCAGGCGCTTCCCGCACTGCAGGAGCAGACCGGCACCCACGCCATCCGCTCGGTGACCCTCAAGACGCTCGGTATCGGCGAATCGGCCGCCGAGGACCGCATTCACGACCTCATCCTCCGTGGAGATCCGGTCGTCGCGACCTACGCCAAGGACGACGGTGTCCATATCCGAATTACGGCCACCGCCGAGAGCATCGCGGACGCCGAGCGCTCGGTTGGGATCGGCATCGCCGGCGTCGAGGAGGAGCTGGGCGAATTTATCTGGGGCCGCGATACCGACACGCTGCCGATCGTGCTTCGTGATTCGCTCGAACGCACGCACGCCACCGTCGCGGTGATGGAGATGGGCAGCGGCGGCGCGCTGTGTGGCCTGCTGACGTCAGTGCCCAGCGAAGACCAGACCCACCCGCTGGTCGACGGTCGGGTCCTGCCGCTCGATCTCACGCTCGGCCAGCCCGAGGCGACCGAGCGTGCACAGGAGATGGCGGCACGCCTGCGCGAAGAATCGCATGCGAGCATCGGCGTGGCGATCGTGGTGTTCGGCGGATTCGATGATCGGAGCGTGCTTCACGGCATGGCCGCCGTCGC
>CBFGRG010000492.1:0-2789 GCA_965651105.1 uncultured bacterium
CGGTACATGACATCGGGAATAGGCATCCCGACCCCGAAGGCGATCCACACGACCGCCCCGCCCGTCAGCAGGCCGATCTGCTCCGGTCCGTATGCGGGTGCGTACCCGGTCCACGCGCGCGCTGCCAGGGTGTCATGCAGGGCCGCCCGGTCGTTGGCGTCGGCTGCGATTTCCAGCTTGATCGCGGGACGCAGCATGAAGAGATTCGGGCCGTCGAGCGTCCGCAGTTCAACAGCGTTCAAGGGTCACTCCCCCTGATGGGTCCGGATCGGCTGGTCGGTACGTGGTCGGTAATTGAGGGAAAGATACCAGCCATACCGGTCAGGCGTCGCGGCCCGAGGTCTTTGTGAGGCTCAGAGGGATATGTCGCGCAGGGTCGTGACGCTCAGAGGTTCTGCAGCAACACCACCGCCGCGTTGTACAGCGCGTGCGCGATGATCGCCGAGGTCGTGCCCTGATACTTGCGCATGAACCCGAACATCAGCCCAACCAGGAACAGGCCAAGGACCACGAAGCTGAACTGATACTGCGTGTGGACCAGCGCCCAGAACGCGGACGTCAACACAATGCCGAAGCGCGGCTGGATCGCCCCGCGAAACAGGATCTCCTCGCCAAGCCCGGCCGAAGCGAAGATCAACACCGCCACCAGCGTCACGTCGGTGCCGGAGGCCATCTCCTCCATCGTCGAGCCAAGGTCATCGAAGAGATCGGGCTGGAAATAGAGGGTCAGCAGCGAGCCAACCATGCTCAGCAGGAACGCCGGTACCACGGCCGCCACGCCGATCACGATATCGGGCAGCGTCGGCCAGCGCAGGCCCAGCCGGGCTGTCGCTTCCGGGCCGGAGCGGTAGATATTGGTGCCTACCGCGACATAGGCAACGAGAATGAAAAACGCGACGTTGATGATCTGACTGGTGACCGTCACCGCCGAGGTCAGCTCGTCGGGATCGGTGTCCAGCGTGATGGCCCAGCCGAAATAGGACATGAGGGCCAGGACCATGCCGAGCCCCATCATGTCGATCGTCGAATCCGGGTCCATTGGCGTGACGAGCGCCACAACCTTGCGAAACGATTTCACCAGCGGCAGCGACAGCGAAACGCCCAGCGCCAGCACGAACCAGCCGTTGTCTTGTCGATTGACAGTGAGCGCGAGCCCGGCCACCGTCAGCAGCAGGCCGGGAATGCCATAGAGAAGGTAAAGCCCGACGTACGCAGAGCGATCGGTCGCACCCTTCTTCGCCCAGAGCACAAGCCCATAGATCGCGGCGAGCACGACCAGCAGCATGACGATTTCGAGCAAGGCATCAATCAACGATCAACACTCCGGGAGATAGCAATTGAGCCGCGCATGGCGCGCGGCCTCAGCAAGTATACGGTCCCCACCGGCCACCCGCTGCCCGCCGACGGTGATAGACTTGAGCACGCTTGCGCAGCGTCTCCCATCGACATCTGGAGACCCGTCCGCTCACTCGGAGTCCCGTTTCGCCATGGCCACCGATCGTCCCGAACCCGGCAAACGCCAGTCGCGGTCGCCCCGACGGGGTGGCCTCGGCAAGGGTCTGGATGCGCTCATTCCGGCGCGACAGGAGGCGCCAGAGGGCGCCCCAGACACCGAGGCCCAAAGCCAGGGAGGGGCAGCCGAGCTGCCGGTCGAGGCGATCTCGCCGAACCCGTGGCAGCCACGCTCCCACATGGACCGCCAACACCTGGAAGAGCTGGCCGCATCGATCCGCACGCACGGCATCGTCCAGCCGCTGATCGTGACGCCGGCTGAACAGCCCGGCGCCTACCACCTGATCGCCGGCGAGCGCCGGTGGCGCGCCGCCCAGCGCGCCGGACTGACCACCGTGCCGGCCATCGTCAAGGAAGCGTCGCCACAATCGATGCTGGAGCTGGCGCTGGTCGAGAACATCGTCCGTGCCGACCTGAACCCGCTTGAAGAGGCCGAGGCGTTCAAGCAGTTGATCGAGGAGTTTGGCATCTCCCAGGCCGAGCTGGACGGCCGGGTCGGTCGCTCGCGGGTGGCCGTGTCGAACACGCTGCGGCTCCTCAATGCGCCCGAAGCCGTGAAGGATGCGCTACTCCGTGGCCACATCACCGAAGGCCACGCCCGGGCGTTGCTCGGGCTGCCCTCGGCCACCGACCAGGCCGAGGCACTGCGCATCGTCACCGAAGGGCAGCTCAGCGTCCGCCAAACCGAGCAGCTCGTACGGCGCTGGCTCAGCAGCGAGCCAAAATCGCGCGGACCGGCTGACCGCGACCCCGACGAACGCCGTGTCGAAGAGGAGTTCCGGCAGGCCCTTGGCACCCAGGTCGCCTTTCGCCGGCGCGCCGGTGGCAACGGCGGCACCCTTACGATCCAGGTCTACTCCGAGGAAGAGATGAACGCACTCTACCAGCGTCTCGTCGGCGACGACAGCTGGTAGGGACGGCATCACGCCGGAGGATTGCAGGATGAATCGTCCTTGATATCCGAGCGCGTCTCGCCGGTTGAGGCGTTAATCCGAACGATGATGTCGTTCACGCTGCGCTCGCGACCATCGAAATACACCACCACCCAGGCCGGCGAATCGCGGTCGGTTGTGTCCAGCACGACCTGCACCTGCCGCCGGGAGTCCTCGCATCCCTGACGATAGTCAACGCCCACCACCCGCTCCGCGACCGTGAACGCCTGCTCCGCCGGGATCGGCAGCTCGGTGAGAAGATCGTCGACCCCTGCTGGAGGCTCAACTGCCGAGGTCATTTCGCTTTCGTGATAGATGGTGCCCGACTGGCGGCCCACCGCCAGG
>CBFGRG010000493.1:0-2754 GCA_965651105.1 uncultured bacterium
TTCAAGTGCCGAGTAATCCTCGTCGATGATGAGCGCCGGACCGCTGGTCACCAGCGCGGCCAGCTCGTCCTGAAACTTCAGCGTGTACCGAAGCGCGATTAGCCCACCCATCGAGTGCCCGATCAATGCGACCGGCAACCCCGGATGCCGCTCGGCGGCGTTCGTGGCGAGGACATCGAAATCGTCGGCGATGCGATCGAAGTCGGTGATCAGGCCCCGCGTGCCGGTGCTGCGGCCGTGCCCGCGGTGGTCGAGTCCATACACGGCGTAGCCGGCATGCGTCAGGGCCGAGACGACATGCCCGTACCTGCCGAGATGCTCGACATGCCCGTGGCAGAGCAGGACGACGGCGCGTGGCGAATCGGGTATCCACCCGGCGGCAGCGAGCTGGACGCCGGGTGCGATGTCGAGTGTGGCGCGCCACTGGCGGACGGGGAGAGGGGTGGTCATCCGAGTGCCCGATCGGTCAGGCGCCTGGCGCCAGCGAGAGCCACGACTGGCGGGCGAAGAGGTTGGGGGGTGTCTCGATCCCGACCTGAGCCAGGACCGATCGCGGCACCCCGATCGCCGCGACGTCGACCGCGCCGCTGTGCTCGCGGCCGGTTTTCGACAACAGCCCCTTCTTGGGAAGCACCAGCGCCACCGTCGCGCTGGCGCGGATGGCAGGGTCGCCCGGCTGGCCGGTGTCGGGATCGAGCCCGGAGGGGAGGTCGACCGCCAGCACCGGTGTCGGCAGGTCGTTGACAATGCGGATCATCTCGCCGATGGTGCCGCTCGGGTCGCCGTGGCCGCTGAAACCGAGCAGGCCATCGACGATGATGTCGTACCCGGCGAGCTCACCCGGCTCGGTGTCAATGAAGGGCTGGATCGGCACGCCGACCGCGTGCGCCGCCCGGGCCTGGCGCTCGGCTGCGCTGCCGAGGGTGTCGATCGGCTTGGAGAGCACCGCCCGGGTCGTTGCGCCCCAGCAGAGCAGGTGCCGGGCCGCCACGAGGGCATCGCCGCCGTTTCCTCCGCTGCCGGCGAGCAGCAGGACTCGCTTGCCGGCAACGTTGCCGTCCAGGTTGCGCCGAACCGCTTCGGCGACGGCTACCCCGGCAACTTCCATCAACTGGAGCACGTCGACGCCGAGCTCATCCATCATGATCTCGTCGACTCGGGCCATCTGCTCCGCCGTCGCGGCCGGCACGGTGGTCATCGGGTCCTCCTCATTGTTTTTCGGAGAGGCGGCCGCCAAGGCGCATCACTGTGCGGGATTCGAGCGCGTCGCCCTCGCCGGTGAAGAGCCGGGTCTCGAAGAACTCGATCAGCGTCTCGCGGAACGGGCCTTCCAGTACCCGGAAGACGCCGTCGCCGGTCGCCCAGGCGTCCATCTCGAGCGGCGGATCGTCGTCGTGGCGCTCGTGCGAGAACTGGTCCTCGTGCTCGACGGTGCGCTGCACGACGCGCAGGTGGTCGTCGACGCGGGTGACCTCGGTGATCGCGTCATGGCGCTCATAACGCCCGGCGATGGCGTCAAGGTCGTCCCGAGTCGCCTCGATCACCTCTCGCCGCGGGATGTCCAGGTCGAGCCAGTGCTTCAGCGCCCAGCGCCTGACCTCCTCCATGGCTGTGGTGCCGGTGTCGCTGTTCGCCAGTGTCGCCAGCGCGAAGCCACGCTCCGGCACGGTGACGAGGTGCGCCCGGAAGCCGTTGGTGGCGCCGCCATGACCGGTGAGCATGGTGTCGCCGACGCTCTCGATGTTCCAGCCGATGCCGTAGCCGACGTCGAGCGCGCCCTGCTTCGAGGTGCGGTCGCGCATCGCCCGGGCGGAATCACGCGTCAGCACCCGCGATCCATCGTGCTCACCATCGCAGAGGTGCAGTTCCGCGAAGGTGAGCAGGTCATCGACGGTGCCGACGATGCCGCCCGCCGGGTTGACGACGCGCGGCAGCGCCCAGGGACGGTAGACGGAGTAGCCCGAGGCGCGGTCCTTGTGCGTGTGGCCGCTGGCGGTCGGCACGGTGACGAGGTCGGCCGAGGCGAACCCGGTCTGGTTCAGTCCGAGTGGCTCGAACACGCGCTCCCGCACCACCTCCTCGTAGGTCTTTTCCGCGACGATCTCGATGATGCGACCGGCGATGTAGAAGCCGGAGTTGCAGTAGGCGTAGACCTCTCCGGGGATCGTCCACCGGCGGACGTCATCGAGTCGGCCCATGGCCTTGTCCAGCGCGTCGTCGCCGGCGCCGGTGTCGAAGAAGACGTCTCCCTCGATCCCGGTGGTGTGGTTGAGCAGGTGGCGCAAAGTCAGGGGCTCGGGTCCGGCCTGCCGGGCGATCGGGAGATCCGGGAGCCACGTCGTGACGGGCGCGTCGAGATCGAGCAGCCCCTCGTCGACGAGCGCCATGATCGCGGTGGCGGTGAATACCTTGCTGATCGAGCCGATCTGGAAGCGGGTGTCCGGTGTCACTGGTGCCGGATGCTCGAGATTGGTGAGCCCGGCGGCAACGTGCTCGCGCTTTCCGTCGTGGAGCACGGCGGCGGTCATGCCGGGGACGTTCCAGCGGGCCGCCTCGCCCTGGACGGCGACGGCAAGCGAATCGTAGTTGGGCCGCTCCTGCGGCCAGATCGGCGTGTTCTCAGTCATGGTGGTCTCCGGATACGGGCCAATGGCAATGGAAGCATGATGCCCCTCGGACGTGGCCGATGCAACCGGAGGGTGGACGGACACACCAGGGTGGGCGTCATGCGCCCGCCCCGGTGGTAATGTGCAG
>CBFGRG010000494.1:0-2749 GCA_965651105.1 uncultured bacterium
AACCGGGGAGGATCGATACGATCCACCCCCGCTTCTCCGTCGATCGGCATCGTGATCGTCAGCCGCCGGCGCGATCCCCGACGAAGGCGATGATCTCCTTCAGCGCGGTCTGGCCGTCCGCGTTGTCGAGGTTGAACTGGTACTCGTGCGGCAGGCTCGGCTCATGGTCCTTCGGATAGAACAGCGTCACCGTATCGACCCCCAGCTCCTCAAGTTTCGCCGCCAGCGGCCGCGACTGCGGATCGGTGAGCGGGTCGCCGTTGCCGCCCGTGATGAACGATGGCGGGTAGTCGGCCGTGACGTGGTCGATCGTCGACATCTCCGCCAGCGCCTCGCTGTCGTGCGAGCGACTGCCGGTGTAGGCCCAGGTCGTCGTCCCGACACCCCAGCCGAGAATCCCTCCGCGAATCATGTCGCCGCGCTCGAGGAACGCCACCATGTCGTAGATCCCGGCGCAGAGGATCAGCCCCTTCACCTGCTCCGGACGCAGTGACGGTGTGAGGCCGACATCGGTCGCAAAATCGGGATTGGTGATGAGCGCGCCCATCTGGCTGGTGAGCTGCGCCCCGGCCGAGCTGCCGCCGAGGACGAACCGCTCCGGATCGATATGCAGCCGCTCCGCGTTCTCCACCAGGTACGCGTGCGCGTCGTTTATTTGCTCGATCGCGGTGGGATAGGTTTTCTCCGGTCCCAGCGAGTAACCGAGCGACACGACGGTGTACCCCTCGGCGGCGATCAGCTCGAAAAACGGTACCTGGTCGGTCCGGTGCCCGGAAATCCACGCGCCGCCGTGCGTCCAGACCACCGTCGGCAGCTGGGTGTCGGTCCCCTCCGGGAAGTACACGTCGAGGTAGGCGTCGTCATCGCCCGGCCGGTACTGCTGGTCGAGGATCGACGCCACGCCTCCCGGCGCGTGCTTCTCCATCGCCGCCAGCGTGTTATCGGCCCCGTTCTCGAATACGTACCGGATCAGCAACGCTCCCGGCCACGGACTGACGTTGACCGCGATCAGCGCGGCCAGCACCACCGTGACGACGGTGCCGACCGGCCACAGAAACCACTTGCGCCGAAAGAACCTGGTCCGTTTCGCCGCCACCATGCTCGCCCCCGTCTGCACCTCACGAATTTCCGGTTCGCCCGCTGGTGTCACCATACTGGCGACGGCCCCGTTCCGCCAGTGGTACCGGCTGCGGGGCATGGGCCGGCCGGCCATCCCTTGCTACGATGGCGCGAGCGCTGGCCGTCCACATCCCCGGAGGACTCCATTGAACGTCATTCATATCGTCGCCGATACGCTGCGCCGCGACCACTGCGGCCCCTGGCACCAGGGTCGCCCGGTGTCGGCGCTCGGCGATCCCACCCAACCCGACTGGGTGGTGCCGACGCCGAACATCGACCGCCTCGCCGCCCGAGGCACTGTCTTCGACCAGGCGTGGATCGGCTCGCACCCGTGCATGCCCGCCCGGCGCGATCTCTACACCGGCCGCTTCGAGTTCCCATGGCGCGGTTGGGGTCCGCTGGAGGATGACGACGACGATCTTCCGCGCCGTATCTCCGGCCCGCCCAATCACTCGCTGCACGAGTTCGACCGGCACGTGAGCTACCTCGTCACCGACCACTTCCACCTCTGGGAGCAGGGGTCGGGCAACTACCACATGGGCTTCAGCGGGTTCGAATTCATCCGCGGCATCGAGGCCGACGCCTGGCACACCGACCCGATCGATGTCCCCCTCGGCCAGGAGGACGTTCGCTCCACCAAGCGGGAACGGCATTTTCGTAACCTCGCGGTCCTGCGCCGAAACCAGGCCGAGCCGGAGGAGGAGACCTACTTCCCGCCGCGCACCTTCGGCGCGGCCGCCGATTGGCTTGAGCGCAACCACACCTGGCCGGAGTTCTACCTCCACATCGACAGCTTCCCGCCCCACGAGCCCTGCGACCCGCCCGAGCGGCTGGTAAAGCTCTTCGACGAGCGTGGCTACGACGTCGACACCTGGCGCTCGGTCGCGCCCTACGAGCTGATCGATGATGCCGGACTGACGGAGGACGAGGTTCGGCAAATCCAGGCGTTCTACGCGGCGAGCATCGTCCATGTCGACGAATCGCTTGGCATGCTGCTCGACGTGATGGACCGGCACAACCTCTGGGAGAACACGCTCGTCATCTTCACCACCGACCACGGTACCTGGAACGGGTCGCGCCGGCGCACCGGCAAGGGGCAGACGCATCTCTTCTCACCGGTCTCGCACATCCCGCTGATCGTCAGCCACCCGGAGCTGGGGCACGGCGAGCGGCGCGACCAGCTCGTGCAGCTCGTCGATTGCTACCCGACGATCCTCGAAGCGCTGGGTGAAGAGGTGCCGGAGGGAATCCACGGCCGCTCGATACTGCCGATCATCGAAGACGCCGCTTCACCAGGCCACGACATTGCCGTCTGCGGCACCTTCGGTGAGAGCGTGACAGTGACCGACGGCGAATGGGCGCTGCACGTCGCGCCGGTCGGGCAGAACGAGCCGCTCTACTGGTACTCGCACCACCTCTCGCGCTTCATCGGGCACGACCTCGGCGAGTACGAATGCCTGGAGGGTGGGGGAGGGCGACGCCCGGTCACCCTGACGCCGCTGACACGCGAGCACTGGCTGAGCAACCTGACCGGCGATCCGTACGAGACGGAGAACCTCGCCGAGCGGCGCCCGGAGCAGGTCCGGCGGCTGGCGACGGCGCTGCGCGACCGGCTGACGGAGATCGGCGC
>CBFGRG010000495.1:0-2745 GCA_965651105.1 uncultured bacterium
CCGCCCGCTCATTTCGCAGCATGACCTCTGTTTCACCGCGTTTGCAGGGGAATGCCCCAATCGGTATATTCATGAGGTTCGATGGTCCGCCGTTCCGTGCTGCGGGCCGATCCCGAAGGGTGTTTCCCACGGATGACCGCCATCTCTCGCGCTGCGTCCACCTCCGCTGCTCCATCCACGCCGGAATCGCGCCAGCAGCCAGTCGCGCCGGCGTCGTCCGCGATGCCCCTCGCCGATATCAGCGTTCCCCCGATCGGGTCGCTTTCGATCCTTATCCCGGTGATGAACGAGGAAGGCAACCTCGACGAGCTTCACCATCGCCTGTGCGCGGAGATGGAGCGGATCGGGCTGCCGTGGGAGCTCATCTTTGTCGATGACGGCTCGCGCGATTCCACCTGGGATATCGTCACCCGCCTCAGCGCCGCCGACGACCGCATCGTTGGTCTTCGCCATCGTCGCAACTTTGGCAAGGCCCGAGCGCTGGCGAACGGGTTTCGAGTCGCCCAGGGCGACGTCATCGTGACGATGGACGGCGACCTGCAGGACGATCCCGCCGAGCTGTCCAACTTCCTTGCCACGCTCGACGACGGGTACGACCTCGTCTCCGGCTGGAAACAGCGCCGCCAGGACCCGCTGGGCAAGACCGCGCCGAGCAAGGTGTTCAACTGGACCGTGCGCCAGACCACCGGCGTGCCACTGCACGATTTCAACTGCGGTTTCAAGGCCTACCGGCGTGAGGTCGCCGCCACCATCCGGCTGTACGGCGAGCTGCACCGGTTCACGCCCGTGCTCGCCAATGCCGAAGGGTTTCGCGTCACCGAAATCCCGGTCGTGCACCACGCGCGCAAGTGGGGCTCGTCGAAGTATGGCTGGTCGCGCCTCACCAAGGGCTTTCTCGACCTGCTGACCGTGATCTTCCTGACGCAGTACCGCCAGCGTCCGATGCATCTCTTCGGGTTGCCGGGGCTGCTGTCGATGTTTCTCGGCGTCCTCGCCGGTCTCTGGCTGCTGGTCGAGAAGTTTGTCTTCAACGAGGCGATTGGCACCCGGCCACTGCTGATGCTGTCGGTGCTGCTGGTGGTGATCGGCGCGCAATTCTTCGGACTGGGACTTCTCGGTGAGTTCCTCGCCCACGGATCGCACCAGCAGAAGCCGGACCCACTGCCTTTCCGCGAGACCGTCGGCCTGTCCGACCGCCCGAACCTGACCGTCGAAGCGACCACGGCGTGACCGCCCCGAATCCAACCGTTCCCGCAACACCGAACCGCTCACGATCCGTCCTCGGTCGCCTTATGGCCGTGCCGACCACGGTGATCTTCGTCATCAGCCTCGTGCTCGCGGTGATCGTGCTGTGGCTGACCGGCGCGCTCGACGGCGTGATCACGGCCCTGCGCGATGCCGATCTCGGCCTGATGCTGCTGTCGGCCCCGATCTACCTCGTCAGCCTCTGGGTCCTGGCGTATCGCTGGCACCTGCTGGTACGGATGGCCGGCGGCGTCTCGGAGCTGCCAAAAGCGGCGGAGGCGTTCCTGACGTCGGTGATCATCAACTACGCCGCGCCCGTCGGGCTGGCGGTTCCTTCCCGCGCCGCGCTGACCAAGCGCGCGCTCGGGCTCGACGCCAGCCAAACCGGGACCATCGCGCTTTGGGAAATCGCCTTCGACGTGCTGGTGCTCGGCACCGGCGCGGTGGCGTGGATGCTGCTCGCCGACGGCGCACCCACACAGGTGCGGCGCGAAATCGCCGAGTCGTCGACGTCCTACCTGCTCGCGGGGCTGGCGCTGGCGATGATCGTGGCGGTGGTCGCGGCGATCGCGTGGCGAAAGCCTGGCCTGCGCCAGAAGCTGCTTACCATGCTGCGCGCGATCCTGATCGCGCCGACGAAGCGACCGGGAGCGGCGGCCTACACACTTGCGGTGACGGTCGTCTACTGGGCGTCACAGGGCCTGGTGCTGTGGATGCTGGTCGAGGCGCTCGGCGTCTCGGTCTCGGCATCGTTCATGCTTGGCTTCACATCATTGCCGATCCTGGTCGGGATGCTGAGCCCGATTCCCGGAGGCGCAGCAGTGCGCGAGGGGCTGATGTACGTCGTCGCTCGCCTCTCCGACCTGGGACCACAGGCGGATGCGATCCTGGCGGCGGCGTTGATCTACCGCTTTGCGCTCTTCGTCGCCATCCCGATACTCTTTGCCATCAACAAGATCTGGCTTCGAAAGGGAGAGCCGGACACCAGCGCACATGACGAAAAAACGCCGGATTCGCCACGAAAGGACTGACTGCCCGAATGAGCATCAGCGAAACCTACCTCTACAAGCCGCCCGCCACGGTCGATACGAGCAACTTCGCCAAGCACACCAACAGCAACCCGGTTCAGAAGTTCCTCATCGACCGGTTTCACGGAAAGATCACGGACATCGTCAAGTCGCTTCGTCCGACGACGCTCCTCGACGCCGGCGGCGGCGACGGGTTCACGCTCGAGATCTTCCGGCGGGAGATGCCAGCGCTTCAGGTATCCGGCTTCGACCCGCACGAGCCGTCGGTCGAGATGGCGCGGATGCGCAACCCTCGCGCGACGTTCGAGGTCGCCAGCATTTACGAGATGCCGTACGAAGATGCGAGTTTCGACGTGGTCTCGGTCGGCTACGGAGTGCGCAACTTCCAGGACATCGACGCCGGGCTGCGCGAACTGGCCCGCGTCATGAAGCCCGGTGGACGCCTCGCGATACTCGAGGCCACGCCCGCGCG
>CBFGRG010000496.1:0-2730 GCA_965651105.1 uncultured bacterium
AGAATGGCCGGGAGGAGGTCCCAGCTGGGACCTCCTCCCGTTCCGGACCGGCGCGGCCGATCCGGACAGTGTCTTGCCTGCTACTGGACCTCGGTCCAGTAGAACGAGATACCCCAGAGGTGGCTGTATCCGTTCGGCAGGTAGTTGTGCAGCGTCGTGCGGCTACCGGCGATTTCCTGGCGGAAGACGAGATAGCCAGCGGCGACCTCGTCGTTCACGATGTTGGACGCCTCGATCAGCATGTCGACCCGTGCGTCCGGATCGAGCTCCTTCTCGGCAGCGGACGCCAGCTCATCGTACTCCGGGTTGCAGTACCGCATGGAGTTGAAGCCCTGCGGCGGCAGGAAGTCGCAGCCGAACATGTCGAGCTGACCGCCGTCGATGCTCCACTGGAAGCCGTAGACGGCCATGTCGTACTCGCCGGTGTCGGTGCCGTCGAGCAGCGCGGTGAACGGCACGGCGGTCGGCAGCATGTTGATGCCGATCTCGGCCCACGCCTGCTGCATGTACGGCAGCTGCTGCTCGTACGTCGCCACGCCCTCTGCGAAGAGGCACTCGAACTCGAACTTGACGCCGTCCTTCTCGCGGATGCCGTCGCCATCCTCGTCGATCCAGCCGGCCTCGTCCATGAGCTGGTTGGCCATCTCGGGATCGTAGTTGTAGACGGTGTTGATCTGGTCCGGCCGGTAGGCGACCGAGAGCACCGGCTGGGTGCCGTTCGCCTGGATCGCGTAGCCGTTGTAGACCTGCTCGGCGAGAAGCTCGCGATCGAGCGCGTACATCATCGCCTGGCGGACCTTCGGATCGACGAAGAGCTCGGTCTTCGATGGATCCTGGTTGGCCGAGTACCAGTTGACGCTGGTGGTGTCGTAGGGAACGACGTTGAGGTCCGGATTGTCGACCAGGTCCGGCGCTTCCGCAAAGCTGAGGCCGAAGAAGTCGATCTCACCCGTGAGCAGTGCCTGGGTGCCGGCGGACGCCTCCGGGATCACCCGGTAAGTGAAGGTATCGATGTTGGGAACGAAGTTGGTATCCCAGTAGTCCGGGTTCTTCTCGAGGGTGACATGGTCCTCCTGCACCCACTCGACGAACCGGAACGGGCCGGAGCCCATGACCCGGGACGCATCCTGGCCGGTCGAGCCGGGGTCGGTGCCCCAGTCGGCGGCGGGGACGTCTTCCCACATGTGCTTCGGCATGATCGCGACGAGGCCGACCGTGTTCTCGAGGAACGTCGCGAAGCGGTCCTTGGCAACGAATTCGATGGTCTTGTCATCGACGACGTTGTAGGAATCGAGCATCAGGTCCACAGCGCCGCGGCGCGGGGAGAGGGTGTCCTCGGCCAGGGTGATGTCGAAGGAGAACGCGACATCGTCGGCGGTGACCGGCGTGCCATCCTGCCAGGTCGCGTTCGGGCTGATCTGGAACGTGTAGGTCAGGCCATCTTCACCGATGTCCCAGGTGTCAGCGAGCCCGGGAACGTAGGAGCCATCGATCGGGCTGGAAGCCACCAGGTATTCATAAACCTGACCGGCGATTTCGGAGGAATACACATCAGACGCGATGAGCAGGTTCATCGTGTCGATATCGGTGGTCTGGCCGTAAATGACCTGACCGCCCTCGATTTCCGGCTCTTCGAGCGGGAACTCTTCCCAGAGCTGCTGGTAGAACTCTTCGCGCGAGATCGGCGCGATCGAGACCACCTCGCCGACCGGGCTGGCGTCAGCCTCGGGCGAAGCATCCTGCGCGGCGGCGGTACCGGCGAGAATGCCGGCCGCTCCGGCTGAAATGCCGAGCGCAGTCGCCTGGCGGATGAAACCGCGCCGGCTGAGCTCACCATTGCGGAACTTCTCAACGAGTTCGTCGATCCGGGTACGATCCATTCGTGACCCCTCCATAGGTGAATGTCGACACCGCACCGTTGCGATGCCTGTCCTGTTTCAGGACATCGATCGTGCGCCCAACCTCGCATGCTCGTGTCCACGTCGTGTGCGACGGCGGCTCCGCACCACTCGCCGAACCGTGTCGTTCACGACATGCCACGAATGACAGGGTGGACTACTGCCGGTATCCTAAAAGAATACCGGCACCAGCGTCAAACAGCCGCAAGGTGATTGCCACCGATTTTGGCCAACATTTCATCATCGGGCCATGTACGAACGCTGTCAAGAGACAGTTTGGGCAATCCGACACGATATTCGCCGCGGGCGTCACTTCGGCGCCCTTGAGGGGTCGATGTGCAGGAGAATCAATCGCGCCGCAATGGCGACGTCGCTGGTGCCTCGCTGACGGAGTTGGTCACTGTGCTCCTGCTCGCGCTGCTGCTCTCGGCGCTCGTCACCACGGCGGTGCTGATCGCCGCCGACCGGTACGAACGCCCGGCGCTGGTTATCACCGACATGGCGCCCCCGACGATCGTCGTCCAGGTCGAGGGCGCGGTTGCCACACCGGGCACCTACCGGCTTCCCGGCGGTTCGCGCCTCGACGAGCTTGTCGACCAGGCCGGTGGCCTCGCCGACGAGGCGGACCCTTCGACGCTGAACCTTGCCGCGCGCGTCGGTGACGGTGAGGTGGTGCACATCCCGGCTCGCACGACCGCGGTACCTGCCACCGAACCTCCGGGCACTGCGACGGCGATGACGCGGGTGAACATCAACACCGCGACAGCCGAAGAGCTAGAACAGCTTCCCGGCATCGGGCCGGTGCTGAGCGAGCGGATCGTCGCCTATCGAG
>CBFGRG010000497.1:0-2710 GCA_965651105.1 uncultured bacterium
GATCGCCTTCGTCGCCAATCGCGACCCCGACTGGGACCGCTCGCGGGTCAGCGACCTCTGGACGGTACCGGCGCACGGAGGTGAGCCACGCCGGCTGACCGACGGCCAGGGGTCGTACGGGAACCCGGTCTGGTCGCCGGACGGCACGAAGATCGCCTTCACTGGCGAGGCGGAGCTGGCCAGCACGTACCGGAACACCCGTCTCTGGACGATGTCGGCCGCGGGCGGCGAGCTGGCTGATCTCAGCGGAACGATCGACCGGTCGATCGGCGATTCCTCGATGAGCCACCCGAAGGGCGACACCTCCGGGCCGCCGATTCGCTGGACGCCGGACGGCACGGCCATCGACGCGCTCGTCGGCGACCGCGGCAGCACCCGCGTGGTCCGCTTTCCGCTCGACGGAGGTCAGTCGACGGCGCTGACCGGACTCGGCTATCACGTCATGGCCTTCGACCACCTCGATGCCGACCGGTTGGTGGCCACGATCGCCGACGCGACCACCCTCGCCGAGCTGGCGATCGCAACAACGGAGACGTTGACCCCAATAACCGACTTCAATGCCGAGTGGCTGTCGGACGTCGCCGTCGCGATGCCGGAGGAGCTCGTCGTCGAGGTCAACGGCACGCCGGTACAGGGGTGGCTGCTGCGTCCCCAGGGCGCCGCGCCGGGCGCGAAGCCGCCGCTGATCCTCAACATCCACGGCGGGCCGCACGGGCAGTTCTCGCCCGCCTTCTTCCACGAGCTGCAGATCTTCGCAGCGCGCGGCTACGGGCTACTCTTCATCAATCCGCGGGGCAGCGTGGGATACGGCGAAGACTTCGCCGCGGCAGTGAGCGGCAAATGGGGCATTGCCGACCAGCAGGACTTCGAGGCGCTGCTTGATCGGGTGCTCGCAACTGGCGAGTGGGACGAGGAGCGAGTGGGCGTCACCGGTGGCTCCTATGGCGGTTTTTCCACCAACTGGCTGCTTGGACACACGGATCGATTCCGGGCAGGCGTCACGGATCGCTCGATCACCAACATGACGTCGATGTACGGCACCGACGACATCGCGCTGGTCAGCCTCGATCCCGAGCTGGGCACGCCCTGGGAGCACCCCGAGCGTTACTGGGAGCTCTCGCCGATCCGGAAGGTCGCCGACATCACCGCGCCGCTGCTGATCATCCACAGCGAGGAGGACTACCGCTGCCCGATGGAGCAGGCCGAGCAGCTCTTCATCGCGTTGAAAAAGCTCGGGCGCACGGTCGAGTTCGTGCGGTACCAGGGTGAAAACCACGAGCTCTCCCGCGCCGGAAAGCCGAAGAACCGCGTCGACCGGCTCACGCGCACCCTCGGCTGGTTCGATCGGTACCTTTGAGTCCGACCGAGGCGCGCTCAGTAGCTAACGCACGGGCCGGTGCAGGACCGGCCCAGCGGCCACAGGGACGGCGCCACGCGCTACCGTGAACTCGAATGTCCGCGTGGCCCCGCCCTTGCGATATTCCGGCATGGGCCGAATTGTCGGCTGATGCATGAAGGAGAGTATCCATGGCGAACCACAACCACGAATTCACGGTCAGCGATGTTGCGTACAATGTCATCACGACGTTGAGCAACCTTCTCCAGAGCGAGGAGGTGCTCATGAAGTACGCCAACGACGCGAAGGAGGCGGGAGACAGCGACCTGGAGCAAATGTTCCACGACCTGCGCATGCAAAACGGCCAGGTCGCCGAGCGGATGTACCGCAAGCTCGGCACGCTGATCCAGGATGGCTCCTGATCCCGCTCCACATGTGAAACAGGAGATCGTGTGAAGGTAACCGTCCGGTTTTTCGCCATGTTCCGGGAACAGCTCGGGACCGGCCAGGCGACGATCGATCTCCCCGAGGGCAGCACCGCCAGGGACGGCTTCGACGCCGCCCTGGCGGATGCGCCGTCGCTGCGCGGGCTGGCCGGCTCGGTGATGCTGATGGTCAACGAGGAGTACGTCGATCGCGACCACGTCCTGCAGGAGGACGACGAGCTCGCGATCATCCCGCCGGTCAGCGGCGGCGAGCAGAAAGCCTTCACCGTCACCGAGGCCGAGCTCGACCCGCGCGCGGTCGAGGCGCTCGTCGCCGGTCCCGGCGAAGGCGCCGTCGTCACGTTTCAGGGGACGGTGCGGAACAACGCCCGGGGACGGGGGGTGACGCTGCTCGAGTACGAGGCCTACGTCTCCGCCGCCGAGAAGATGCTCGCCCGGGTCGGCGATGAGGCGCGCGAGCAGTGGCCGGAGGTCCGAATCGCGATCAGCCACCGCACGGGCGCGCTGAAGCCCGGCGAGGCGAGCGTCGTCATCGCCTGCGCGTCGCCCCACCGCGACGAGGCCTACGCCGCCAGCGCCTTCGCGATCTCGCGCATCAAGGAGATCGTGCCGATCTGGAAGAAGGAGCACTACGAGGACGGCGAGACGTGGGTCGGCAGCGAAGCCGACTACCAGCGCCTCACCGGCCGGTTGTCGTAGGGCGCAGGAAGACCGGGGTTCATTGCCGCTGTGGATTCGGACGTGGTGTCCGAGCTCGGTGCGCCCCGGCCTGTCCGATTGCTGCCGCAAGCGAACAGGCTACGGACCGACTGGTCTCGCCTTGCAGGCGGGCCAATCGGGGATCCAAACCCCGCACACAAGGTGCGGGGCTACGCACGCCGCTACGCGGCGGCTCGGGATGACAGCGTTTTTTGCGATCCGGAATCGT
>CBFGRG010000498.1:0-2698 GCA_965651105.1 uncultured bacterium
AGGAAATCATGAGCCAGGCAACACAGGTTCCGGTCGAGCCATCGCCGTGCCCGCTCGCGCGCTGATCACACCTGCGCCTGAGCACGTTCCATGGCGCGCTCGACCGCGCTCGGGAAGCGCCGCTCGAAGTCGAGAATGCCCACCCATCCCGGGGAAACGTAGAGCGTAGACATCTCCGGCGTCATCGGACGCATGTTGGCAAGCCAGGCGGCAGAACCCTCCGGTCCGAGCAGGAGCTTCGACATCTCTTCGTATTCCGGCGCGATGCCGGGATACGTGTCGACACGAACGGATCCACGAACGAGCAACACCTTGTATGGAAACGTGTCGGTGGCGATGCTCAGCGCTACCCTGGCGCCTGTTTCCAATGCATCCATCTTGGGCGAGTCCGGGTTCGTGCCGATGAAGAATTCCGATCCTGTCCAGTACATCCCGATCGGCACCACACGCGGCGTGCCGTCGGTCCAGACGTAGGACAGGCTTCCCGGCAGGCCAGAGTTGAGCAGCTGTTGCGCGACCGGGTCATCAAGCAAATCGAGGGAACCCTGCTGCGTGACCATGGCGACCTCCCTGCAACTGTCTTCAATTATCTGTCAGTACGGTCTGGGCTCCAGCATGCCCGCAGTATTATGAAATGTCAATACGCAAAATCGGGCGGTCGCCAAAGGCGCCGCCCGTTGTCTCCATGTTGCCCTGGTGTGTGCCGCCCCTACTCGACCACGACGCGCTGGAAGCGCTTCTTGCCGGCGCGGAGAATGATGGCGTTTTCGCCGTCGATCAACGTTTCGAAGGGCTGGTCGACATCGTCGATCTTGTCGTCGCCCGCCCGCAGTCCACCCTGCTTCGCCAGCCGGCGGGCCTCGCCGCGCCCCTTCGCCAGCCCGGCCGCGACGAAGGCGTCGGCGATGGTGAACTCGTCGGTCACGTCACCGGCAGGAATCGTCACGGTTGGCAGTGCGGCATCGTCAGCAGTTGCCTGCTGGCCACCGAAGAGGGCCTTCGCGGCGGTCTCGGCTTGCCGAGCGGCGTCGAGTCCATGCGCCAGTGCCGTCGCTTCCAGCGCCAGCACCCGCTTGGCCTCGCGCAGCGCGGCGCCCTGCACCGACGCAAGATCGGCGATCACGTCGTTGGGCAGGAAGGTGAACTGCTTGAGGTACGTCTCCACCAGCGCGTCGTCGGTGTTCACCCAGTACTGGAAGTAGTCGTAGGGCGAGAACATCTCCGGGTTGAGCCAGACGCGCACGCCAGTACCGGTCTTGCCCATCTTCTCGCCGCTGGCGGTGGTGATGAGCGGGCAGACCAGTGCGTAGGCCTTGCCCTGATCGGCGCGGCGGACGAGGTCGACACCGGCCACGATGTTGCCCCACTGATCCGATCCGCCGATCTGCAGCAGGCAGTTCTGGGTTCGAAACAGGTGGAGGAAGTCGTAGGCCTGCACGAGGCGGTAGTTGAACTCGACGAAATTGAGCCCGGTCGTCTCCAGCCGCGCCTTGTACGTTTCGGCGGCGAGCATCTCGTTGACCGAGAAATGACGCCCGATATCGCGCAGGAACGGGATGTACCTGAGATCGAGCAGCCAGTCGGCGTTGTTGACCGAGAGTGCCGCCGGATTGTCCCCGAAGCGGCCGCCCTCGTAATCGAGGTAGCGTCCGAGCTGCGCGGTGATCGCGGTGATATTCCGGGCGAGATCCTCCTCGCGGATGAGCTCGCGGGCCGAGGTGCGACCGCTGGGGTCGCCGACCATCGCGGTGCCGCCTCCGCCGAGGGCGATCGGCCGGTGGCCGAGGCGCTGCATCGAGCCGAGCATCATGATGCCGACCATGTGGCCGGCGTGCAGCGACGGCCCGGTCGGGTCGAATCCCTGGTAGAGGGTGACCGGCTCGCCGCGATCGAAGAGCTCGCGCAGCCCCTCCTCGTCGCTGATGTCCTGGACAAAGCCGCGGGAGCGCATGTAGTCGACCGGATTGACGCCCGCCTCGCGGGCGAGGATCGGAGCACTGGGGTGCCCGGTGGCGGTGGTTTCGATGGTGGCGCCGGCGGTCGTCTCGGTCATCGGTGTCTTTCCATGCGTTGACAGGTATGGTCAGGGTGTAGCCCATTGGCTACCCAGCGTTCAGTGTACCAATGGGCAGCGAGAATGGATTGTCCAAGCAACGCCCGCAAGGAGCGGGTGCACGAAGCCGGCGAATGCGGTGCGCGCGGCGCCGTCGATCGTCGGGCCGTCGCCCGGTGCACGCCGGGTTTGGGAGAATGGATGGCAACGGTGGACCTTCCGGCCGGAACGATGCCGAACGCATAACCGGCTGAGAGATTGCGGCTATCGAAAAGCGCGCCGTCCATACACACACCATTGACGAAGTCCGAAGGAGAGCACAATGTCGCAGGTACGCATCTACGGTCACCGGGAAGCATTGGCAACCTCGCGCGGCGCGATCTCGGACGCAGTCCACTCGTGCCTGATGGACGCGCTGGGCCTGCCGGAAACGAAGCGATTCCAGCGATTCTTCCCGATGGATTCGGAAGATTTCATCCACCCGGCCGACCGATCCGAACGGTACACGATCATCGAGGTCAGCATGTTCTCCGGTCGCTCGGCCGAGGCGAAGCGCCGGTTGATCCAGCTGCTGTTCGAGCGGCTGGAAGGGATCGGCATCGCGCCGCAGGATGTCGAGATCACGATCTTCGAGAGCCCCGCCGC
>CBFGRG010000499.1:0-2684 GCA_965651105.1 uncultured bacterium
TGTTCAGCTGGACCGATGCCATGACGTCGGTGAAGGACTTGCGAAACCAGCGAAATCGCTGGTACGGAGGGCATGCCGCCACACAACGGAAGCGAAAGCTCGCCACCGAAACCTGGAAAGAACTGCTGATCCAATCCTTCTACGTCGCAGTCATCCTGAGCAGGCTGCTGCTGATTCTCGCCGTGCTCGTCGTGCTCGTGACGATCCCGGTCACCATGATTGAACCGAGTTGGTGGTGGCTGACGGTGGTCGGGCTCGTCATGGCGAACTACATCCTCCGTTTCCGATACGTACGAAACAAGGATCTCACGCAGTATCTGCTGATGCTTACGCTCATTCCGCTCGAGTTGTACATCACCTGGGACCAGACGCTGACGCTTCTGGCCTACGCGAAAAACGTCATTAAACCCAGCACGAACTGGTAGAAAGGATCGACCGCAAGGCAGCGCATAGGCTGAAAGCATCTCGCATGATCGATGATTCGCACCCACGTGATCAACAGGAGACCCCATGAGCACTGTTCATTCTCTTCCAAGCACGGGCGTAGGTACGGCTGCAGCCGGCGCGGCGGGAACCGTTGGGCTTGTTCAAGACTCAACTATCTGGCTGGCCTTCTCGTTCCTCATTATCGGCCTGCACGTCCTGAACATGGTGCGGCTTGAGGTCCAGGAACACCGGCTTCGCCGGAGCGGCCGCCTCGACTCATGACACACATGGACGCCGGAATCGCCAGACGAGATGAACACGCCTGCAACGCAGCGGCGATTCCGGCGTCCTCCGCTCTTACGTCGCCTCACAGCGAGCCCGAGTCTCGACAAGCCCGCGGAGTATCTCATGAGCAGGAAGAGCACGATTGTCACGTTCACAATCGGCGCCGCGATTGTGGCGCTGATTCTCGTGCGACAGTGGAGCATGGTTTCCGGCCAGGATGGCAAATCGCTGCACGTCGCGGTACGACCTGCGGACTGCTCGGGGTTCATTGCCCTCACATTTGATGATGGCCCCGACGCAGTGCTGACCCCACAGTTTCTCGACATCCTGGACGTCTACGATGTGCACGCAACGTTTTTCGTCGTTGGATCGAACATCGAAGGAAACGAACAGATCATCGAGCGTATGGTCGCCGAGGGCCACTCGGTGCAGAACCACACATGGGATCATCCCTACCTGACCCAGCTCACCTCGGAGGAGATCGAGCGCCAGCTCGAGATGACCAACGAGATGATCGTCGGTGCCGGCGCGCCCGAGCCACGATTCGGTCGTCCTCCCTACGGGGACTATGACGCCCGGGTCGCTGGCGTGTTTGAGGCGCAGGGACTCGCGATCACAACGTGGACCAACGTGCTGGATATTCGGGATTGGGACGGGCCGGCGTCTCCCGCGCAGATTGTCGAGCGAGTGCGCATACACCTGCAGGATGGTGGTGTGGTTCTCCTGCACGATGTTCAACAAACGACTCTCGAAGCGCTGCCGGCAATCATCGACGTCGTCCATCAGGACGGGTATTGCTTCGCGCCAATCGAGGGCGAGCCGGATTGGCTGCTGGATGCATAGGAGTCGACGCGGCTATCCCTGATACCGTTTCCGGATCATCGACTCGGGATCGCGCAGAGCGGGTCATTGGGCCCCCACCCATAGCGGATCAGGTCGCTGCCCATGACCCGGTGGGCACGCCGGCAGGGGTGGCGTACCGGTTCTCCAAGGGCGTACGCGCCTTGCAGGGAGGATGGGCCGGATCCATTGAGGGACCCGTCAACCTGGACTCGCTGCGAAGGTTTTTCGAAGCGTCGTGCCGGTTCCTCGGCAAGCCGGCGGAGGAGATCGCAAACCGGTGCTCCGCCAGCCATCAGGAATAGCGCGCCGCTGGAGAGGAAATCACCATCTGTGAGCGCCGGCCTGCGGAGCCAACTCACCGGTGGTGAGGCTACCCCCGGACGCTGGCCTGGCCGGAACCGGTGACCGGCGCGGTGATCGGTTCGTACTCGGTGCCGAGCAGGTGAGCGTAGTCGTTGATCGTATCGACCTCCCACCTGCCCTTGTGAACGCGAATCGTCGTCAGGCTGACGTTGGCGATGAAAACCTTGCCGTGCCCCAGCTCGCCTTCGGTCAGCTGCTCCAGCGCGCCGGTGATGACGCCGCCGTGGGCGACCACGAGCGCCCGTCGATGCCGGAACTGCTCCTCGATCTCCCACAGCGCGTTCATCACCCGCGCGTCGAGCTCTTCGTAGCTCTCGATGCCAGGGATGGGACCATCAAGACCAAACTTCTCGGTCCGCTCGGCGAGGGTCATGCCCTCGGCCTCGCCGAAACCGCGCTCGACGAGGTCCGGCCGCTGGATGATGCGGTCCTCGGGGAAGGGCAGCGCCCGGGCGATGGCGCGGGAGACATCCATGACGCGCACCAGCGGGCTGCTGACGATGCCATCCCACTGCGAGCCTTCGAGCCGCTGCGCGACGAGCGCCGCCTGCTCGCGACCGCGCGCGTTGAGGGGAATGTCGGTACGGCCCTGCATCCGGCGCTGGGCGTTCCAGTCGGTTTCCCCGTGGCGGACGAGGGTGAGGATGGTCGAGTCGGGATGATGTCCATTAGGTTCGTTCATGTAGGCATTGTCCTTTATCACCGTGACGCAGATGGTCTCGAAATTGTGAAATCGCTCGGGCAGTATCCGGAGGACGGGGCCAAGC
>CBFGRG010000500.1:0-2679 GCA_965651105.1 uncultured bacterium
GTTGGCTCCCGGCGGGCAAGAGATTTCTCCGCTGCGCACCCTGCGGGTGCTCCGGTCGAAATGACAACCATTGCATGGCTGTTCGACGACTGCCCGCCCACGGAGTGGCCGCTGAGCGACCAGCGGGCGGACCCCGCACACAGGGTGCGGGGCGACCGACCTCGCCGAGGCCTGGGCTGAGCCTGCCGACGTCGCGCGGATCGGGAAGGACCGCCCTGCGGCCCGACTACTTCGAGAACCGCTCTTGCCCCTCGATCACGCCTCTACCCCTCCGGCAGCAGCGGCGTGATGACCTGCTGCGCCTTCGCGACAGCCGACTCGACATCCGTCTGACCGCCGACCGCGGACTGGATCGCCTCCTGGATGGCGGCCGAAATCTCTGGGTACTTGTCGCCGTAGGCACGCGCCTTGGCGACCTTGAGCTGTTCGACGAACACGGTGATGACCGGGTCGTCCGACCAGTCCTCGGCAAGATCCGACCGGCTGGGGAGCTTGCCGGCGTCGGTCAGGTAGGTCCGCAGCTCCTCCGGCTCCTGACGCCACGTCAACAGGTCCCAGGCGGCGTCGACGTTCTCGCTGCCCTTGACGATGGCCGTGTTCTCGCCCCCGAGAATCGACGCCCCCTGCTGATCCTCGGGCAGGGTGACGACATTCCACTCGAGGTCGGGGGCTTCCTCGGCGAGGACCGGGATTTGCCAGGGACCGTTCGACATCATCGCGGCGCGACCATTCTGGAACTGCGTGCGCACGTCCTGCTGATCCCAACCGAGAATGCCCTGCGACATCGTCCCGTTTTCGACCATGTCGACCCAGAGCTGAAGCGCGCGCCGGCCACCCTCGCTGTCGATCGTGCCAATATCCTCACCGGTCGCCCAGAGGAACGGCAGCCACTGGAAGGTGCCCTCCTCGGATTTGACGCCGGAGACCGCCAGCCCGAAGCGATCACCCTCGGTCAGGGCTTCGGCTGCCGCGGTCAGCTCCTCCCAGGTGGTCGGTGGCTCGAGACCGGCCTCCTCGAAGAGCGCCGTGTTGTACCAGAGAACGAGGCAGTTGCTGTTGTCGGGAATACCGTAGTTCCTGTCCTGGAAGGTGGTCGAGAACCACGGTCCCTCGAAGAAGTTTTCCGCCTGTCCCCACTCGGCGACGCGGTCGGTGACATCCTCGAAAACACCAAGCGAGGAGAACGCCTGGTGATCGGGGTTGTCGATGACCACCACATCGGGCAGGTCACCAGCGGCCGCGCCCTGGAGGAGGCGCTGCTTGAGGTCGGCGAAGGCAATGTACGTGCGCTCGATGGTCACGTTCGGGTTCGCCTCCATGTACCGGGCGAACTGCGCGTCCATCGCCGCGCCATTGGCGTCCGAGAAGTAGTCCCACCAGGTAATGGTGACCTCGGCGTCCTGGCGCGCGTAGGACTGAGGGGCGAACGTGGCGCCGGTGGCCGTGGCAGCGGCGGCGGCGCCGGTGACCTTGAGAAGCTGACGGCGGTTGATGTGCTCGTTCATGCTTTGCTCCCGGGTAAGTGATGACGAATAGGGGGATGCGCGTCGAGTCATCGCGCAGGCGGAGGTCCGGAGCTTTGCCGGACAGTGATCGTTGGCTCCAGCAGGCATTGCTCGACCTCGGTGTTCTCACCTCCTTCCAGTTGACGCACGAGGAACTCGACCCCCATGCGCCCCATCAACGCGGCGGGAAAATCGACGGATGTCAGCTGCGGAACCATGAACTCGGCGGTGCGCGGCGAGGTGATCGCGACAATCGAGAAATCGGCGGGAATCGTCATGCCGTGCTCGCGAACCGCGCTGTAGATGCCGCCAAGGGCTTCGGTGTTGAGCGAGATGATGGCGGTCGTATTCGGATGCGCCGTCAAGAGCTCACGAGCGACGCGGGCACCGTCCTCAGACGTGGCCGCGCATGGAAAATGCAATCCGCTCAACCCACGGCTCGCCATCGACTCCCGGAATCCGGCGCGCGAGCGGACGGATGGGCCGTAGCCCAGTCCGCGCTCCTCCGTGCTGCGGTCGACCAGCGCGATCTGGCGGTGACCGAGATCGAAAAGATGCGCGACGGCGGCCTCGATCGCCTGGGGAAAGTCGAGATCGACGTAACTGAGACCGGTGTTGTCGGCACTGTGACCGATCATCGTGAAGGGGATCCCTCGCTCCCGGAGCATCACGACGCGCGGGTCGTGGAGGGAGACTTCCATCACGATGATGCCGTCGACGGCGCCTCGCTGGATCTTGGCGAGGATTTCCTCATCCTCGGCATTGCTGGTGGAGACAAGCAGCGCGTATCCCTGCCTGCCGGCCTCCTCGGCGGCGCTGATCACGAACTCCAGCGGCATGCGCGTGAAGCCCGTCGCCTCGATCGGATACAGCAGGGCGATCGTGCGGCTGCGGCGGCTGGCCAGCGCGCGGCCGGCGGCGTTGGGCTGGAAGTTGGATTTGCGGATCTCCGCGAGCACGCGCTCGCGGGTTTGCTGGGAGATGGGACGCTTGCCGCTCAGCACGTAGGAAACGGTACTGACCGAGACACCGGCTCGTTTTGCGATATCCGCCATGGTGGTCATGGAGCGACTCCGTGAGGCGAAGGACGCGGGAGTGCGAAAACGGCGTGGAAGTCCGTCGCGGTGTATTGTCGAAGCGCTTCGATTGCACCCGACTATAGCGACGGCGCCAC
>CBFGRG010000501.1:0-2674 GCA_965651105.1 uncultured bacterium
CGCGCCGGTAGCACGTTCGCAGTCCCCTAACCGCTCCAGCCGGCGATCCGCAGCGCGCGGGGACAGATGCCGATCTCCGTGGGAAGGGACGAGACGATCTCGCCATCGAGCTGCACGGCCATCCCCGGCGGTCCGTCGATGCGAACCCGGCGCACCCGGTGGAACGCGACCTTGCGGTGACGACCGTGCTGGCCGACAAAGATCGTTGGCAACAGCGCGATCGTCTCCAGGCGGGTGAGATCGCCGCCGACCGTGACATCCAGAAATCCGTCCGCCGGCTCGGCGGCAGGGCAGACCTTCATTCCCCCGGCGAAGTACCTCCCGTTGCCGATCGCGACCAGCAGCGACTTCGTCACCACGGTCAGATCGTCCAGGTGCAGCGTCAGCTCCGGGTTCTCGTACCGGCGCAGCTCGCGAAGCGCCTCTGTCACGTAGGTCAGGCGCCCCCGCGAGCCGTCCGGGCGCGCGTTGACCGCCTGGGCGACCTTCGTATCCAGGCCGACACCGGCGACGTTGAGAAACACGCGACCGTTGCAGGTGCCGACATCGATCGCGCCGGCAACGTCGCTCCATGCCAACCGAATCGCCCGCTCTGGATCGCGCGGGAGACGCAAGGTTCGCACCAGGTCGTTGCCGTTCCCTGCCGGCACGATGCCCAACGGTGGCGGTTCGGGACAGCGCATCACCCCGTTCGCCACCTGCTGCACGGTGCCATCGCCGCCCACCGCGACGACCGGAGAAAAGCCCTCCAGCGCAGCGCGATACGCCCGCTCCTCGGCGTCCTTCGGTGATGTGGAGATGTAAACCTCCGCCGGGCCGGGAAATGTGCCTTGAGAGCGATCGATCACCTCCCGGGCGCGACCGTTGCCGGCGGCAGGGTTGACGATAAACAGTGGCTGCGCTCGCTGCATGGTCACCTGCGCCTGAACGACACCGCTTCAACAATCAGAACCCGTCAACGATCATACACCGCCGCATCGCACACCTCATCGTGATTCGCGTGTCGTACACTCGCGCATATCGACGGAGGTCATCGCATCGTGTCAGCATCCCAGAAACCCGGGTCCTCCACCACACCGCTCGGCGGCAGTGTCCACAAGCGCGATCGCGACCAGTTCGCGCGAAGCTGGACAGGGTACGTGCCGCTCGTTCGAGCGTGCCCGCACTGCGGTGCCGAAAACGATCAATACGCGCGCTTTTGCAATGGCTGCGCGGCGGCAATCGCCGACATCTCCTCCACCCCATCGCGCGATCCGAACTCGGGCGTTCGCGCGATGGAGCAGCGGCTGCGCCGGGAACATGAGGAAGCACGCCGCAACCGGCCCTTCATGCCCGATGGGGGCACGGGATTCATCATCACCGGCGTTGTCCTGCTGGTGGTCGCCTCGCTGTTTGGCATCGCCACGGAGATCCGGATCGGCCTCTGGGCGCTCGGAATCGTCTCGCTGGTTGCTGGCCTGGTTCGCATGCGGTTCGACGGCGACGCCATTCGTCGCACGGGATTCCTGCTCGCGGCGTCGGTGATCGCGCTGATCGCCCTGGTTGTGAACCAGGGCACGCCGCCACCGGACACCGAAGGACTGCTGGCGACGGAGGAGGCGCCGACGGCAAGCGTCGCCATGGCCAGTCCGGCCGCCACGCCGGCAACGGCGGCATTCGACGGTGAGGTCGCGACCTGGCTCGGCGATACGGCCCACTCCGGGAGCCAGCCGGGGCCGGCTCCGGCCGAAAACCCCCACCTCGCCTGGCGGTTCGATACCGGCAACGAAATCCTGGCGTCTCCCGTCGTCGCGGATGGAAAGGTATTCGTCACCAACCGAGCCGGGTTCCTCTACGCGGTCGATGCCAGCAACGGCCAGCAGCTCTGGCGAATCGAGCTGGGCAAATACGTGATTCGCACCACGCCCACGTACCGCGATGGCACCCTGTACCTTGTCGCCGGATTCGACGCGCTTGCGCTCGATGCCCGCACCGGCGAGCAGCGCTGGAAAACCAACATCCGCTACGCCGGCACGGCTTCACCCACCGTCACCGGAACCGCGATGTATGTGGTCAGCCAGGAGGGGTGGCTTTATGCGTTCTCGACGGAGGACGGCACGGAGCTGTGGAAACTGTCGACCGATGGCATCAGCTTCGGCAGTCCGAGCGTACGGGGAGATCGGCTGGTGATCGGGACCGACAAGGGTGTCGTGATCGGCCTGAACCCGGAAACCGGTCACGCGGCGTGGAAGCGCACCATGCCGTCACCCATATACACGACGCCGGTTCTCGACGGTGACACGGCGTGGGTCGTCACGGACGACGGGCTGCTGCGCGGTCTCGATCTCGACACCGGCGAGGACCGGTTCTCGCTGGAGACGACGTCGGATTTGACGCCGACAACGAGCGGCGCCGTCATCTACGTCCCCTCGGAAGACGGTGGATTGTACGCGATGGATCGAGAATCCGGGGAAGTCCACTGGTTCGCCTCGGCCGGCGGCACGGTGATGGCCGGCCCGGTCCGAACGGAGGATCAGGTGCTGATCGCCGGCGGCAACCGCATCGCGGGACTCGAGCAGGAGACCGGCGAGCAGGTGTGGTACTACCTCGCCGGCGACGCGATCGAGGCGCCCCCGGCGGTCGTCTCCGGCTACGTGTTCTTCGGTGCCCGGGACGGGATGCTCTACGCAGTGAC
>CBFGRG010000502.1:0-2642 GCA_965651105.1 uncultured bacterium
CGCGTCCGGAGGCGGACCGTCGGACGCCGCGCACGTGGCCACCGGGCCGCCAGGGCCCGCGCAAGACGGTGGCAGGGACGGTGGGGCCTGCGTGCGTGCAACGGCTGGTCCGAGCCTGTCAACGGCACGTCCACTCCTCCCGACCCTTGGGATGTGGGTAAAGATGAGATATCAAAATCCGAGTCTACGTGGTCAGCGGCAGCCGGATCGTGAAGGTCGCTCCCTCGCCCGGCTCGCTTTCGACCTCGATCGTGCCCTCGTGCGCCTGCACCAGCGATGCGACGATCGCCAGCCCCAGCCCGGTGCCGCCGTGGCTCCGCAACCGCGGCGAGCCGCCCCGCCAGAACCGGTCGAAGATGTGCTCGCGATCCTCCAGGGCAACGCCCGGGCCACGGTCGGCCACCCGGACGGCGACCCGGTCTCCCTCGCGCCGCACTGAAATCTCGACCGGCGTGTTCGCTGGCGTATGCATCCGCACGTTCGCGAGCAGGTTATCGAGCACCTGGCGCAACCGGAGCCGGTCGCCGCGAACGACCAGCGACCGCTCGATCTCCTGCGTGACCGGCCAGCCCGGCTGCGCGGCCCGAAACGCGGCAATCGCGTCCTCCGCCACGGCACCGATGTCGACCGCCTCCAGCTCCAGCCCCCGCTGCTGGTCGAGTCGCGCCAGCAGCAGCAAATCCTCGACGAGCCGCGCCATGCGCCCGCCCTCCGCCTCGATCTGGGCCATGGCGTTGGCCACGCTGGCGTCGTCGGGCAACGCTCCCTGCCGGTAGAGCTCGGCGTAGCCACGCAGCGAGGTCAGTGGCGTGCGCAGCTCGTGGGCGGCGTCGGCGACGAACCGGCGCAGGCGCTCCTCGCTGGCGGCACGGGCCCGCAGCGCCCCTTCGATCTGGTGCAGCATCTCGTTCAGCGCCCCTCCCAGGCGACCCAGCTCGGTATCCGGCTCGGCGTCCGGCACGCGCCGGCTCATGTCGCCGGCGGCGATCGCCGACGCGGTGTCGATCATCCGATCGACCGGCCGCAGCCCCCGGCGAATCAGCCACCAGCTGAGCGCGGTCGCCGCGACCAGCGCGATCGCGCCGATCAGCAGCAGACGCCGCACGAGATCGTCGACCGTGGCGGCCACCTCACGCAAGGGCGCAGCCACCATCGTGATCGTGCCATCGGAGGCCCGGCGGGTCAGCAGGCGATACTCGAGCGAGCCGTCGACGGAAGGGACGGTGACGATCCGCCCGACCAGCGCGTCGACCTCGTCGCTCGGCACCTCCGGCACCTCGGGCAGCGGCTCGGCTTCATCCTGAAAGCCGGCGGGGTTCTCCATCAGCAGCTCGCCGGACGCGTCGTAAACCAGCATCGCGAAGGGGTGAAAGTCGTACCCCGAGCCAGAATTCCCCGGTCGGAACCCACCAGGACTCCGGAAGCCCGGACCGTAGGACATGCGGCTCGCGAAGCTCAGCAGCCCGTCGTCAATGTCGGCCACCAGCGCGTCGCGGGTGGTGTGAACGAGCACGGACCCGGACAGCACCAGCGTCGCCACAAGCACCGCCACGACGGCGAGCGTGAGGCGCGCCCGCAGGCTGGCGAAACGCCACCATCGGGACCTCATGCGCCCGGCGCCCGCAGCGAGTAGCCGAAACCGCGCACCGTGTGAATCAGGCGGGCGTCACGGTCATCGAGCTTGCGGCGCAGGTAGCTGATGTAGGTTTCGACGGCATTGGGATCGCCGGCGAAATCGTAGTCCCACACATGGTCCAGGATTTGCTGGCGGGAGACGACGCGGTCGCGGTTGAGCATCAGGTATCGCAACAGCCGGAACTCGGTCGGCGACAGCGCGACCTCGGTTTCGCCGCGCCAGACCCGCATCGCGTCCTCATCGAGAGTGACATCGCCGCAGGTGAGACGGCTGGTTGCCGGCGCTGCGGCCCTCCCCCGCCGCAGCACCGCCTGGACGCGCAGCAGCAGCTCCTCGAGGCTGAACGGCTTGGTGATGTAGTCGTCCGCGCCGCCGGTGAAGCCGGCGCGGAGGTCGTCCAGCTCGTCGCGGGCCGTGAGGAAGATCACCGGCGTCTGGTCACCCCCGGCGCGAACCCGGCCGCAGATGGTGAAGCCGTCGATGTCGGGCAGGTTGACGTCGAGCAGCAGCAGATCGAAGGCGCCGTTGCGGATCGACACGATCGCCTCGCCGCCGGTCGACGCCGTCGTCACCTGGTACCCGGTGAAGCGCAGCGCAGTGGCGACGAGCTGTTGAATCGGGTCGTCGTCCTCGACCACCAGCACCGACGCGCCCGCTTCGTCTCTCGTCATCGTCTTCACCTCGTCAGGCACCGCCATTCGCCTCTGGCGTGCCGGTGTCGGGCAGATTCGCGAACGGGGTGACGGCGATCCGTGTCGGATCCGCCTGCCAGGGGAGCTGCCCCGCCTCGCTCGCGACGTAGATGCCGAAACTGCCGACCGCGATCACGACCAGCATCGTAACCATCAGGATACCGATCCAGATACGGGAGCGTCTCAGGCGCATGAGGGTCTCTCCTTCCGCGGGGACTGATTCGTCGTGCAGGGATGCTCCGCTGGCGATACCTGCGGGTGACTTGATCCAGTCACGGGCCGGTCGGACGCCGACCCGTGACCGGCCCGACACG
>CBFGRG010000503.1:0-2616 GCA_965651105.1 uncultured bacterium
GTGGACCATGACATCCCGCTCGCGATCATGCCGGGCGGTTCAACGAACATCATCGCCCAGGAGCTGGGCATCCCCACCGGCCCGGGGGCGGGCGCGGCGCTCATCTTCGGGCGCCACCGCCTCGTGCGGATGGACGCGGGCGCGTGCGGCGACCGGGTGTTCCTGCATATGGTCGGGGCCGGTTTTGACAGCCGGTTTTTCGCTCGCAGCAATCAGGCGCTGAAGCGGAAAGTGGGGTGGCTCGCCTATATCCCGGCGGCGACCCGCACGCTGTTCGACCAGCCGGTGGAGGCCCGCGTGACCGTCGACGGTGACGAGGTTCGGGCGATCACGACGATGGTGCTGGTGGCCAATGGCCGGTCGATCATCCATTCGTCGTTGCGAATCGCCGACGGCATTTCCAAATCCGACGGCGTGTTCGATGTCTTCATTGTGACGGCGCGTTCGGGGCCGGATAAGGCCCGACTGCTGGGACACTTGATCAAGCGTGATATCGACGCCTCGCCCCACGTGATCCGCCTGCGCGGTCAGGAGGTCAGGATCGAGACAGATCCCTCGTTGCCGGTGCAGTTCGATGGAGACGTCCACGGCGAGACGCCCGTCCATCTGCGAATGCTGCCGGGGGCGGTACGGGTGCTGGCGCCGCCTCGCGGGTGACGCTCGACGCTGTCGTGCCTGCCTGGCGAGAGCACGTGCGAAAACGGGCCACGGCAGATGCCGTGGCCCGTTTGCATCGTACGTCGGTCGTTGGACTAGCTGATGGGAGCGCAGGAGCTTTCATCAGCCCGGAGGATATAGTAGGCCTCGCCCGGCTCATACCCCATGTTGAATGCAGGCGTTCCACAGGAGTTCACGAAGAGCGTGTTGGCGCCTGAGGTGGTGTACACCTCGAACTCCGAGCCGGTGAAGTAGTCGGTCGTCGTGCCGGCGGCAATGTCGCCTTCAAACACCGGGACACCATCCGCCGTAACCGATACGTACACGTCGCTGGCCGAGGTGACCGCGATGCTGGTCACGAACTCACCGTCAGTGGCCGCTGCCGGTTCGCTATCGACTGGCTCGGTTTCGGCCGGTTCGGTTTCCACCGCCTCGATCTCTGCCTGCTCCGGCTCGGTATCGACCGGCGGCTCGGAAGTCTCCTCCTGTTGCTCGGCGAGCTGGTTGTCGCCTTCGCCGGTCGGTTGCGGGCGACCGGTGTCGACGCGCTCCTCGGCGGTGGTCGGCGCGACCTCGGGGGTCGGTGACGGCGTCGGGCTCGGCGTGGGGGGCGGCTCGGTCGGCATGGCGATGTCGTTCGCGAACGGGGTCACCGTGGCGACGATTTCGGTCGCGGACGGCTCTTCGGACGGAGGCTGCACGAAAGCGCTGTAGCCCCAGGCGAAGACGATGGCGCTCAGCACCACGGAAAACGCGATGATCGCGAAGTTGGGAGCCCAGTGGGAGGGCATGTTCACGGGTGGTACGGCCGCGACGCCTGGCGCGGTGCGCACATCATCAGCGCCACGAGCCTCTTCGAAGGAGGCAAGGAGCCGTGAAGGGTCGAGGTCGAGGTACATCGCGTAATTGCGCACAATCCCCCGCTGATAAATCAGCGGCGGGAGCGCATCGAAGTTCTCGTCCTCGAGAGCGGCGAGGTGGTTTCGGTTGATCCGTGTCGCCTGCTCGGCTTCTTTCAGCGTGACGCCTTTATGGGCGCGAGCCTGCTTGAGGGTTTCTCCGAAGTTGGCCATAGGCGGTCCAATGGCTCCATGACTGTTGGGCGCGGGTCGGGAGTTCATGGGGTGTGGCGTGTGCCCGTACGGCACACAGTCATGTCAACTGGCTCGTTGGCCGTCGCAATGAGAGACACGGGTTGGATGCGGTGTCGCGATGATAGTGCCCCTCCCCCACAAACTGCGACCAGTGTACCCTGAATTCCCGTCGAATTGGTCGCACCAGACCGCTCACGCTGATATTTCCCGTACGTACAAGCCATCTCCGCCCTCACTCTCCGGAGGCCTTGCGCGCGGCAGGGCTGTGTCGAGCAATCAACTCGTCCATGCGCGGGGTGGGTACGTCGTCCAGTTCCTCGTCCAGGTCGAGCCGCAGGTGGTCTGCCGGCATCCACCAGCAACCGATGGCGCTGACACATGCGAGGTCGTCTTCGTTGACCATGCGTCGATGGGTAAAGGCCCACTCGTTGGTGCACCAGCCGCGGGTGCCGCCGTCGGCGCTGCGGAAGCTGCGGCAGGTGCGACACTGGCGGGGCACTTCCGGAGCTACGTCGATCTGGCGGTCGATGAGCTCGGCGCCGCGGGCGACGGCGTCTCGCACATCGAGTCGATCACTTTCGATGTCGGGCAAGGTGGATTCCGCGACGGGTGCCTCCGGAGCGGGACCATCCCGAAAAGGGGATGCATGCTCCTGATGTGGGTACCGCGATGCCCGGAAGTAACTGTCTCGCGCTGAGGGCGCCGAGGACACCCGGGATTCGTACGTGGGTGCCTCAGGCTCGCTGGACACAACGGGAGGGCGCTCGGCGCGGATCACGCGATCATCGTCGAAGAGCGCATCGTCGAGGTCGGGCAGCTCGGCGGTCAGGCGCTGTCGGGGGCGTGATGCCGGCACAGGACGGAC
>CBFGRG010000504.1:0-2602 GCA_965651105.1 uncultured bacterium
CCGGATCATCGATTTATGGCGTCGTGACAGAAACCGGGACCTCGCGACGGTGGCGCTTCATGGTGTACCCATGCCGGCCGGGACCGTAGTAGTCGCGCGTCATCGCCGTGCGAATGTACCCTTCCTGCTCGTAGAGGCGCTGCGCCGAGATGTTGTCGGCCTCCACCGAAAGCACGACGTCGCCTTCCGGGCAGCAGGTGTCCAGCGTCCGCAACAATTGGCGGCCGATGCCTTGCCGGCGGGCATCTTTCGCGACGGCGATGTTGACGATGCGCGTGTTGCCACGGTAGCGGTCGGCGATGAGATTGCCGACGACCGCGCCGCTCGTAGTGTCCCGGGCGACGAGAAAGGTGGCTGCTGGCAGCATCCAGAGAACGATCAGCGCGAACCGGCCGTAGGCGAGGCCGGGTCGAAAGGCGTCACGCTGGATGCGCGCGACGGCGGACAGGTCGCGGAAGCGCGCGGGCTCGATTGCGATGCGCCGGCTGGGTTGTTCGGACTGCTGGTGCATGGAGGCTGGTTCCGGCCGGGGATCGAACCTGTCAGGGTGTCATTGTAGCGGACCGCGGACCGCGCTCCTGACCGACGCAGCCCCGAGCCCGCGCATCCGACGGCGACACCAGCTCCGGACATATTTCGCCAAACCCGGGTGCTATGATGACCGCGATATCGACATACTCGAGACGCCGTCGTGCGGTCGTCGCCGGAGTGGCTGGATGAGCAGGAAGCGCGATAAACGACGGAGCGCCGAGGAAAAGCGGCGACGCGAGCTCCAGGACTTCTTTCAACACCTTATCGTTTTCCTCGTCGTGAACGGGGCGTTGCTCATCATCAACCTGGTGACGTCGCCGGGGGATCTCTGGTTCTACTGGGTCACGCTCTTCTGGAGCATCGGACTGGCGATTCAGGGGTTCAACGCGCTCGCGCTCGACCGCCGGCTGACGGACCGCGTGATGGGCGGGAGCGAGGTTGGACGCGAGGTGTCACCCCAGCCGGCTCACGCCCCGGCAGCTTCGCCGAACGGTGCCGAGCTGCGTCAGATCGAGGATCGCGCGGCCTCGCTCATCGACCAGATGCGCGCCAGCGCTCGCCAAATCCCCGGCAGCGATGCCAGGCGGCAGGCGCTCGATGCCTGCGCGGCATCCGACCGGGTGCTGTCGGCGCTCGCCGACCATCCCGACGAGCTGCCACTGGCGAGGGATTTCGTCGATCGCTTCCTCCAGCCGGCCAGCACGGTGATTGCCGACTATTCGCGCCTGGCGAATCGCAATATCCCTTCGGCCCGGGAGACCCTGGAGGAGGTCGAATCGCACGACCTGCCACTGATCACCCGCAAGGCCGACGATTTGTATGACCGGCTGCACCGGGGCACGTTGATCGACCTTCAGGTCGCCCGGGAGATGCTGACGCTCGACACCGCGGATGTTTCCCTGGAGGACCAGGCCAGGGGCGGAACGGCCTGACGCGCCGGCGCGGCATTACGAAGTCGCGGAAGCGCCGATCGTGGAATTCAACACGTCGCGATGTGCGGCGATCCAGTCGAGGTCATCGTTGTACGATCCGACGTGGTCCTCTTCCAGGTGCACGCGCACCCGTTCCGGCTCGGTTTCGGCCAGATGGAGGATGTTGTCGCGCAAATCCAGGATCCGCCGCTCGACCATGGCGATGAATCCGTGATCGTCGAACGGGCCGTAGGCGTCGAGGAATCGGCGAAGGCGTCCGATGCGATCCGGAGGGGAGCTCCAGCCGAAATCGCGGCAACTCTGGTCGGAGGCGAGTGGCGCGAAGCGGTAGGCGGCGTAGGCGATATCGCGCAGGCGCGGGCCGGGGCCGGCGTGGTCGAAGTCGAAGAGCACTGCTGGTGCGCCATCCTGAAAAATGATGTTGTAGGGTGCAATGTCGTTGTGGCAGATCACCTCGCGCCGGTTTGGGTTGGGCTCGACGTTTTGCCAGGGCAGGTCGAGGCGCTGGGTGAGTCCGGTGGTGGCATCGTGGTAGCGCCGGATGAGCCGCGCCGTTGCAAGCAACGACTCCTGGCTTCGCATATACCCGACCAGCGGGTAGTGGCCGGTATCTCCCTCGACGAACGAGATCATGTCCCGGCCCTCGTCGTCGACCCCGAGTGATCGCGGCGCGATGCCGGGTGCGGTGGCATGCAGATGGTCGAGCAGCACGCGAATTGCTGGCGAGCACGGGTGTGCTGGCCGCCGGACGGTGTCGCCGATGCGGACCACGCCCTCGGTCTGGTTGCCGCCGTGGAGCGGTATTTCCTGCTGGGTATCAGGGTGGTGGTTTGGCATTGAGCTCTCGGGACGATGACGGATCACGTGCCAGTGGGCAGGGTATCACTCGCGCGGCTGGGCGCGAGGCTGTAGAAACCGGCCGCGGCGAGTCCGTAGACGACGCCGGCGATCAGCCACCCCGCAAGTCGCTGGCCGAGCGGCTCGGTCGATTCCGCAAGGGCGATATCACCGAGCGCGACGAGCGCGGTCGCGGTCACAATCGCGGCCGGACCGGCGAGGCGGGCGGGCAGCCCGTTCGCCTTCGCGATCTGAACGATGGCGGGCACAACGACGATGAGCGGGATGCCGTAGGCGAGCTC
>CBFGRG010000505.1:0-2563 GCA_965651105.1 uncultured bacterium
CGCCCAGGAGTCGACCGCGTCGTCGGGATCGTCCCCGGAGAGCACCAGCTCCCCCTGGCCCCCATCTCGATTGTTAAGGGCGACCCGCGTCCGGAGGCGGAGCGTCGGACGCCGCGCACGCGGGCACCGGGCCGCCCGTGACGGTGACAGGAACCGTGGTAGGTGCGCGCGTGCAACGGCTAGCCGGAGCCTGTCACAGGCACGTCCCATCGTTCCGGCCCTCGCAAGGTGGGGAAAGAGGCGCTATCACAATCCGGGTCTACGGGTTGTGCTCGCGTCGCGACCGGTGGCTGCAACGTCGCGTCTTGTGTTCGCATCCTTGCGCCAACATGTGGGCGAGGGTACACTTGTCGCCAGAACGTCATGTGTATGCGTGTGCACATGTGAGATGGAGTCTCAACTGATGGTCCAGGCAACTTCAACCCAACCCCTCGTGAGCGACGAGCGAGATTGCGAGACCGACGCGATCCACCCAGCCGCCGTGATGGCCGCCCGGCGGGCGCTGGGCGATGCCCCCGTCCCGGACGGTGTCGCGGCGATCTTCGCCATTCTCGGGGACCCGACGCGAATCCGTGTCCTCACCGCGCTGGCATCCGGCGAGTTGTGCGTGTGCGATCTTGCCGCCGCAATCGGGGTCAATCGCAGCACTGTTTCCCACCAGCTTCGCGTGCTGCGCGATCACCGGCTGGTTCGGCGCCGGCGCGTGGGCAAGGTGGTCTATTACGCGCTCGATGACGATCATGTGCTTCAGCTGCTCGCCATCGCCGGTGCCCACAGCACAGAGGCGAATGTCGACCGGGAGGAGGCGACTGCATGAGCGGTACGCAGCAGGTTGCTTCGGGCAGCCCGCTCGTCTTCGACGTCGCCGGAATGGATTGCGGCGACTGCGCCCGCAGCGTCGAGCGCGTCGTCGGTCGCCTTCCTGACGTTGACGAGGCGACGGTCAGCTTCGCTGCCGGCACGCTCACCGTCACGCGGCAAGATGAGCAGGCGGCCCACGACGATGTCGTCCGCAGCATCGGCGCGGCGGTCGACCGTGCCGGCTACTCTGCCACCCTGCGCGAAAACGGTGTGCGGCTGCGGGTCGACCGCGCGCCCTGGTGGCGGCAGCGCAAGCTGGTTCCCGCCGCTTTCGCGAGCGCCCTCTGGATCGTCGCATTCGTAACCGATCGCCTGACAAACGACGACTGGTTGTCGATTCTGCTTTTCGCCGCGGCAATCGCGGTTGGTGGCTGGCCGATCGTGCGGGCCGGCCTCACCGCGCTGCGTGCCGGGCGAGTCGACATGAATGTGCTGATGACGATCTCCGTGATCGGCGCCGGGCTGCTCGGTGAGTGGTCCGAGGGCGCGCTGGTGGTGGTGCTCTTCTCGATCGGCACCACCTTGCAGGCGATTACGTTCGACCGTACCCGGGGGGCGATCCGGGCGTTGCTCGACCTCGCTCCGGAAGAGGCGCGGGTGCTGCGGGGCGGAGTCGAGACCACCGTCGCCGCATCGTCGCTCGCGGTTGGCGACATCGTGCGGGCGCGTCCGGGCGAACGGCTGCCGGCCGACGGAGAGGTGATCGATGGCCATTCCGACATCAACCAGGCGCCGATCACCGGCGAGTCGATGCCGGTGGATCGTGTCGCCGGAGACGAGGTGTTTGCCGGAACCCTCAATGGCGCCGGGCTGCTCGACATCCGCGTTACGAAGCCGGCCTCACGCTCGATGCTGGCCAGCATCGTCCACCTCGTCGAGGATGCGCAATCGAGCCGGGCGCCATCGCAGCAGCTGGTCGATCGCTTCGCCTCGATCTATACACCAATCGTTGTCGCGCTGGCGGGCCTGATCGTGCTTGCTGGCGGCGCGTTGACCGGCGACTGGTCGACGTGGGTCTACCGGGCGCTGGTGCTGCTGGTGATCGCCTGCCCCTGCGCGCTGGTGATTTCGACGCCGGTGTCGATCGTCTCCGCGATCGGGTCCGCCTCGCGTCGCGGCATGCTGATCAAGGGTGGCGCGGCGCTGGAAGAGGCGGGTCGCGCTCGCGTTGTCGCCTTCGACAAGACCGGCACGCTCACCCTCGGTCGTCCCGCCGTGACGCGAGTGATGCCGTATGGCGACCGCACCGAGCGGGACCTTGTCGCAACCGCGGCAGCGGTCGAACACGGCTCGGAGCACCCGCTGGCGCGAGCGATTGTGGCGAAGGCGCTCTATGACGATGTCGCTGTTCCCAATTCAGCGGGCTTTGCCGCCCTGCCCGGTCGCGGCGCGCGGGCGACTGTCGGCGGGATCGATATCCTCGTTGGCAGCGAGCGGTTGATGACCGAAACGGGGCTGGACGAGTCAGCCGCCGCATGGCTGCGCGAGCGAAGCGCAACGCTGGCCGCCCAGGGCGAATCGGTGTTGGCGGTGGCGACCGCGGATGGTGATCTGCTCGGCGCGATTGCCGTCGCCGACCGGGTCCGTCCCGGCGCCCGGGAGGCGTTGGACTCGCTGCGCGGCGAGGGTGTCGAGCGATTGGTGATACTGACGGGCGACCGTCGCGAAGTGGCCGAGCGCATCGCCGCCGAGCTCGGGATCG
>CBFGRG010000506.1:0-2559 GCA_965651105.1 uncultured bacterium
CACCTGCGCGAGCCGCCGGATGATATAGCGGGTCATCAACACCTTCCTGTCTGTCCGGAAGCAACCACCACACCCACGGGTGTGGTGGTTGCGGGTCATGGACTGTGTTGTTTCTTCGTGGCTCCCTTGAAGTGACGGACCGCGTCACGGGCGGGTGCCGCCTGCGTCACTTTGCAAGTCCCGGACCGAGGACTACCTATTCTTCGATCCACCAGTCCTTGGCGTTGAATCCGTACCCGCCGCCGCCGACGTCCACGGAATTCGGGAAGAGGTTGTGGACCCGCGTGCTGACCGGGGCGGGTGACAGCTTCCACACCAGCGGGCCGACCGGCAACTCCTCGAGCACGATGTTCTGCAACTCGAGGAGGAGCTCCGCGCGTTGCTCCTGATCCGAGGTTTCGGCGACGAGGTCGATGATCTCGTCGACCCGTTCGTTGCAATAGAACCCGCGATTGCCGCCGCCATGCGGGTTTTCGCACCGGAACGCGAATGTTCGGTCGACGGTGACGCCTGACCCCTGGGACCGCAACGCGGTATCGAAGTCGAAATCGACCGTCACCCTCGCCTCGTAGAGGTCGGGGGCCAGGACCTCGGGCACCAGGTCCACCCCGACTTCCCGCCAGTACGCCTGGATTGCGGCGGGGGTGTCCTTCTGCCAGATATTGCTGGAGTTGGCGACCATGTTGGGCTGCAGCTTGACGCCGTCCTTTTCGCGGATGCCATCGTCGCCGACGACCCACCCGGCCTCGTCGAGCAGCGACCGCGCCTTGTCCGGATCGTACGGGTAGACGTGCTCGATCCCGTCCGGATTGGACGCCCACGAGTTTTCCGGGAACAGGCCGATTGGCACCCTCCCGAAGCCGAAGTACACCGCCTCGAGCATCGCGTCTCGGTCGATGGCATGCAGCAACGCCCGGCGCACGCGCACATCCTGGAAGTAGGGCGATCGGTCCGGGTCCATCTGATAGTAGTAAATGCTGTAGGAGGTGGTAGGTACCCGGTACAGGTTAAAGCTCTCGTTGTCGAATCGGTCGGCTGTCGCGGGCGGAATGCCCAGCGAAAAGTCCAGATCGCCAGATTGCAGCTGAACGACCTGGGCGGACGAGTCGGGGATCTCCTTGATGATCCACTGGTCGAGATGTGGCGCCCCACCCCAGTAATCGTCGTTGCGTTCCAGGACCATTTGTTCGTTGGGAATGTACTCCTTGAACTTGAACGGTCCGGTGAACACGACGGCCGACGGATCGGAGCCGGTCGACGCGGCGGAGTTGACGAGATCGGCCGGAGGGATATCACCGACGACATGTTTCGCCAGGATGGTGAAGACATACGTGTAGAGCGCGAAGTCGACCACCGGCGATTTGAGCGTCATGACGACCGTGTGCGGATCGGGCGTCTCGATCGTGTCGACCCAGATTGCCCAGGAATAGGTATCGACGATCGTTGCCGCGATATTGTCGGGATGCGCGTGCAGCTCGATCGAGAACTTGACATCCTCGGCGGTGAACGGCTCGCCGTCGTGCCAGGTGACACCTTCACGGAGGTGGAACGTCCACACCATGGAGTCGTCGGACTGCTCCCAGGAGGTGGCGAGCAGGGGCTCGGGCTCGAAGGTGTGCGGATTGATCTGGGTGAGCGTCTCGGACATACCCTGGAAGCCGCCGGTGGCGAGCGACCAGTTCCGGAGGATGCTCCCAGACGCCGAGATGAGCGTGCCACCTTCGTTCTCGGCCGGCTCGATGTCGTAGCCCAGGTTCAGGTCCTCGGCAGCGGGGGAGGCGTCGGAGTCCTGCGCCAAAGCAGTCCTGAGCGACGGATGAAGCCCGGCGGCCAAGCCCATCGCCGCGCCACTTTGCAGAAGCCTGCGTCGTCCGAGCAGTCTCTCACCCAGTGAGCCGGTACGTCGTCTCATGCCGTCGTCGTTCCGAGCGCTCATGCAAGCTTCTCCTTCGTACCTCGCAGCGTGCCGGTATCGACAGGCGAGTCGAACGCATCCACCACATCAGCAGGGTGATGTGGGTCGGCCGAAATGGACCATCACGAGGTATTACATTGGTATATGCCCCTATCGTATCAAGATGTAATCAGGTGTCAATGCCTTGACCACCCTGAACTGCCAAAAAGACAACATCAGGTCAGTTCGCCCGGAACGCTAAATGGCGCCGTCGCAGCATGGCTGTCGTGGCGCTGCGCACCCGATTAATTGACTCACTTTTGCCCACATTCCGAGGTCTGGGAGGAGGGAAGGTGCCTGCGACCGGCTCCGGTCAGCCGTTGCACCCGCGCACCCACCACCGCCCCTGTCACCGTCATACGCGGTCCTCGGTGGCCCGGTGGCCGCGTGCGCAGCGTCCGATTCCCGCCGCCAGGCATCGCCTGTCATCCTGAGCGAAGGTGCGCAGCACCGGAGCCGAAGGATCTCTTACCTGCCGGATAGCTTGTCCCGAGCATCAGAGATCCTTCGACTCCACGCCCTTCGGGCGTTTCACTCAGGATGACAAGGCGCGTTGTGTGCGCAATCGCGGTGGCGCGTCCCGGGATGCGATGGCCAACATGGCC
>CBFGRG010000507.1:0-2549 GCA_965651105.1 uncultured bacterium
ATTGCCAATTGACGCCCCGGTGAAAGGGCCCATTGTGCGCGTGTATGATACCGGGCGGGAATGGGCGGGGATCGGGGAGACCGACCCGGCGACTGGCCGCGTCCAGCCGCGACGAGTGATTCGGGGTACGTACGAGTGAACGAGAAAACGGACCCGCTCGCGCTCCTGAGGGAGCCGGCGGAACACCCGAGAGTGGCCACGATCGGGACCTTCGACGGGGTGCATCTCGGGCACCAGCGCCTCATTTCGCATGCGCGTGGCAAGGCTGGTTCGCAGGGCGTGCCACTGACGGTGATCACGTTCGATCAGCCTCCAGTCGCGGTTCTGCGACCAGACCGGTTCGCCGGCGCGATCGTGCCGCTCGATCGCAAAATCGAGCTTTTGCGTGAGGCCGGTGCGGATGAGATCCTGGTCCTGCCGTTCACCCACGATCTGGCGCAGGTCACCGCCGCGCAGTTCATGGATGTACTTGCACATCAGGCTGGCGTCGCGGACATATCCACCGGTGAGGGGTTCGCGCTGGGCCACAATCGCGAAGGGACGGTTGAGGTCCTCGAGCGGCTGGCTGCGGATCGGAACATGCGGTTCGAGGCGATCCAGCGGCTCGGTGGCGACCATGGGGTGATCTCCAGCAGCGCGATCCGGAAGTCGATCGCTGCCGGCGACGTCGGCGCGGCCGCGGCGTCGCTGGGACGCTGGCATCGCGTTGGTGGGGAGGTCATTCATGGCGAGCAGGTGGGCCGGGCGATCGGTTACCCGACGGCGAACATCCTGCCGCCCGAAGGTCTCGTGCAATTGGCAGATGGCATCTACGCGTCATTGACGCACCTGCCGAACGAGCGCGAGCCCGTGCCGTCAATGACCTATGTAGGCACCCGTCCCGCGCTCAACACCGGCCGGCGCCTGATTGAAACGCACCTGCTCGATTTCGACGGCGACCTGTATGGCCAGCAGCTTCGGGTCGAATTGCTGCAGCGAATCCGGGCCGACGCTGACTTCCCATCCGTGGACGAGCTGGTCGCGCAGTTGCGCCGTGATGAAGCAGCGACGCGGGACGTGCTCGCGAGCCGCCCGTCGCCGGTTCGTGCGTAGTGGCACCGTAACTGGTGGCATGAATCCAGCGGAATTTGGTATTATGACTGTTGTGTCGCTGGCAACGCGGTGGCGGTCATCACGTCGCCGTTGTTTATTGTGTCCACAAGACGCAGGACCTTTCCAGGAGGCAAGTTATTTCCAGACCAGCTCAAACTCGCGTCAACGAGCGAATTCGCGTGCGCGAGGTGCGACTCATCGATGAGGAAGGCCAGCAGGTTGGGATCATCCCGACACGTGAGGCCCTGATGATCGCGCGCGAGCGCGGCCTAGATCTCGTCGAGGTTGGCCCGAACTCCAGCCCACCGGTGTGCCGCCTGATGGATTATGGACGGTACCGGTACGAGCAGAGCCGCAAGGAACGCGATCAGCGGAAGAACCAGCACGTCACCCGGGTCAAGGAGGTTCGTGTCGAGCCGAAGATCGGCGAGCACGACCTGGAGACCAAGGGGCGCCAGGCCGAACGGTTTCTCAAGGCGGGGGACAAGGTCAAGCTCTCGGTGCTGTTCCGTGGCCGCTCGATTACGCACCCAGAGCTCGGTCGGGATTTGCTGCAGCGCCTCTCTGAACAACTGAGTGAGGTCGGTGTCGTCGAGCAGGGCGCCCGCATGGAAGGGCGCACCATGACCATGTACATGGCTCCGGCACGCGCCAAATCCGACAATTCCGAGAAGAAGGAGCAACAGTGATGGCAAACGGCAAGCTCAAGACCCACAAGGGGGCAAAGCGCCGCTTCAAGATCACCGGCACCGGCAAGATCATGATGGCCAAGGGGATGAAGAGCCATAACCGGCGCAAGAAGTCCCCGCGCGTGAAGCGCAAGTTCGACAAGATGTTTGAAATGGATTCGACGAACGCGAAGAACGTTCGCAGGATGCTGCCGAACGGCCTCAAGTAGCCTGCGGCATCGGTTGGAGGACTCCTCGAAATGGCACGTATCAAGCGTGGCGTGACCGCCCACCGCCGGCACCGCAAGGTGTTGCGGCAGACGAAGGGCCATTACGGCACCAAGAACCGCCTCATCAAGCGGGCGAACGAGTCGCTCATGCGCTCGCTTTCGTTCCAGTATCGCGATCGCCGGACGAAGAAGCGCGACATGCGCCGCCTCTGGATCCAGCGGATCAACGCCGCCAGCCGGGCCAACGGCCTGCAGTACTCGCGGCTGATCCAGGGCCTCACGGCTGCCGGTATCGCGATTGACCGCAAGATGCTGGCCGACCTCGCCGTTCGCGACGAGGACGCATTCGCCGCGGTGGTGGACGCTGCACGCCAGGCTTTGCCGGCCTCCGCCTGACCTCGGTGTGACCTCAGGCGAATCGGCACCGGTGCTGATTACCAGCACCGCCAATCCCCAGATCAAGCTGATGCGCTCGCTCGGCCGCCGCAAAGCACGGCAAGCCGAGCGAGCGTTTCTCGTCGAGGGACGGCGTCTCGTTGAGGATGCCGCCCGGCACGGT
>CBFGRG010000508.1:0-2498 GCA_965651105.1 uncultured bacterium
GCAGGGGGCGTCCGCCCGGTGGTCGCGCGGGGGCCATCGCGTGGCTTGCGTTCGCCAGCGAGATGTGGCGAACGAACAGAGCTTGTGTGCGGGGTTCTGGCTATCAGAACGGGTAGCCCGAAAGAGAGCCCAGCGCGTGCACGCGGCGAAATGTCCGAGCGCCGGCTTCGATCTATCAATGTGCCATTGACAGTACTGTGTATCGCACACTATAGTGTGTGCATGGCTATGGATGACGCCGCACTGGCGACCCACCTTCAGGAGCTGCGACGCGGGACGGTCGTGATGGCCGTGCTCGCCACGCTCCAGAAACCCGGTTACGGTTACGCGCTGCTGGAGGAGCTGGGCGACGCTGGCATCGAGGTCGACGCGAACACGCTCTACCCGCTGCTGCGGCGGCTCGAAAAGCAGGAGCTGCTGACCAGTGAGTGGGACACCAGCGCCGAACGCCCACGCAAGTACTACCGCACCAGCGAGCGAGGTCTCGCCAGCCTGCGGGTGATGCGCGCCGAATGGGACCGACTGGACGCGAGCCTCAGGCAGCTGCTGACGCAGGGGACGGGAGCATGACGACGCTGATCGATCGATATGTCGACGAGGCCGCCGGTCACGTCGGCGCGGGGTCGCGAGACGAGGTCCGGCGCGAGATTCACGGCATGGTGGACGAGCTGGTCGAGGCGCGAGTCGAGCAGGGCGAGCCGGCGGATACTGCGACCGAGCGCGTGCTGAACGAGCTTGGCGATCCCCGCCGCTTCGCGCGCGAGTACGCCGGCGAGACGCGATTTCTCATCGGGCCGCGACGCTACGATGAGTACATCGCGGTGCTCCAGGCGGTGGCTACGCGCGTGCTTCCCATCACGGCGATCGTCGTCTTCGCGGTGAACATGCTTGCCGGCAGCGGGTCGATCGGCAGCCTGATCGGCGAGGCCATTGCCGATGCTGCCTGGATCACCTTCAACGCCGGTGTCCAGATCGCGTTCTGGGTCACCGTCATCTACGCCGTGATGGAGCGAACGCAGGGTGAAGGCGTTGCCACGGAGGAGACAGTCGAGGGAGACGACTGGACGGTGGCGGACCTCCCGCCGCCGAAGCCGGAGCGGCAAATCTCGAGGGCGGAAGCGCTGGCGGGTCTCGCGCTCACCCTCTTCATCGCCTTTGTTCTGGTGTACGCCTACCGCAACGGCCTCAATCCATTCCTCAGTGACGAGCGAAGCGCCGAGCTCGGCCGCACCGTGCCGATCTTCAATCCCGAGATTCCCGTGACCATCGCGTGGCTGGTGCTCGGCCTCACCCTCGCCGACGCGGCGCTGGAGCTCGTCAAGTTCGTCGTCGGGCGCTGGACACGAGTCGTGACCGGTCTGGCGGTCGGGCTGAACGTGGTTTGGATCGGCGTGGCGCTGGCAATCGTCAACACCTGGGATCTTGCCAACCCCGGCATTCGCGGCGTGGTGAGCGACAACCTGGCCGATTTCCTGCTTGGGAGCTGGGTCGACCAGCTGATACTGGTCATCGTGCTGGTAACCGCGGTGGTCGATATCTGGGAAGCGGTGCGCGGCTACCTCGCCGGACGCACGGACTCCGACCGATGGAGTGTGTGATGCCCGTCACCTGGGATGATCTGCGGTCGCGCGTCGTCCATGAGGATGACGACACGCTCGTTCTCGACAAGCCGCCTGGTGTCGCCGTGGTCGGGGACAATGTCGCCGATGATCTCCTCGCGCTGGCGAGGGCCGCTGGAGAGGACCTGCGGCCGGTTCACCGGATAGACAAGGTGACCTCGGGTGTCATCCTGCTGGCGAAGACTGCGGCAGCGCACGCCGCGCTGACGCGGCAGTTCAACGAGCGGACGGTGGAAAAGACCTACCTCTGTGTCGTGCTGCCGGGTGGGGTGCCTGAACGTGGCGAGATCGACCTGCCGCTGACGACGGGCCGCAAGAATCGGGTTCGCGTCGCCGGGCAGCGCGAGGCGATCGCGTTCGACGACGCCGCGAGCCGCTGGACGATGACCGAGGAGGTCGGCGGGGATCGCGTCTACCCTTCGGTGACCCGGTTCGAGCGGCTGTGGGAATCGGACAAGAGCGCGTTGCTGGCGGTCCAGCCGGAGAGCGGCCGGCGGCATCAAATCCGGGTGCACCTGGCGTGGATCGGCCATCCGATCGCCGGCGACCCGCTTTTCTCGCCGAAAAGTGAGCGACCGGGGCGGACGAAGCTGCACGCGTGGCGCCTGGCGTTCGATGCGCCGGACGGCAGCGGCCGGATCGACGTCGAGGCGCCGCCTGACGCCGGGCTTCGGGAAGGATTGCCGCTGTCCGATGAGGAGTTCGACGCGATCCTGGCCTCAGTTGACGGGTCCGATACGTAGACCCGCGCCCAGGTGCGCGGGTGTGTGAAACATGCCGACTTGAATGATTGGGACCAGTGAAGGCGCGGGCCCGGGAGCGGCCCAATATTGCATCGTGGCCCGATGCCAACGATCGGGACTTGTGCTCTCCTGCGCA
>CBFGRG010000509.1:0-2495 GCA_965651105.1 uncultured bacterium
GACCTCCTCCCGGCCATTCTCCACCTGGGGCCCTTGCTGGTAGCGATCGTGAACAGCGTGGTTCGCGTCAAGTGGATATTGCAGGCACGGCTCGGTTGCTGAACTTGGTGCTGTCAGGAAAATTGCGATGTCCAGATACCTTATTCGACGTCTACTCGGCATGATTCCCCTGTTACTGGGAATCTCTTTTGTTGTGTATGCCCTGCTCAATCTGGTTCCGGGCAGTCCCACTGACCAATACGAGTTCAATCCCACCATCAAGCCGGAAGACCGACAACGCATCATGGAAAACCTCGGCCTCGATGAGCCGTGGTACACCCGCTATTTCACCTGGCTCGGCAATGTGCTCCAGGGCGATCTCGGCAACAGCTTCGTCAACTTCGTTCCTGTCCAGGACAAGATCGAGGCCGCGCTGCCGAACACGCTCATCCTCAGCGTCACCTCGCTGCTCTTTGCGCTCGCGCTCTCTATTCCAATCGGGATCATCTCTGCGGTCAAGCTCAACAGCACCTTCGATCGCGCGGTCACCATCATCAGCACCGCCTTCTATTCGGTCCCCTCGATCTGGCTCGGGCTGTTGCTCATCATCCTGTTCTCGGTGAAGTTCCAGGAATGGGGAATGCCGTTCTCCCTGCCAACCGGCGGCGTGCAGAACCTGCGCGGTGGCGGTGGGTTCTGGGATCGAGTCGAGCATCTCATCCTGCCGGCGTTCACGCTCGGCGTCGTCCAGCTAGCCGGTTGGACTCGCTATGTCCGTTCTTCCATGCTCGAGGTGATCCGCCAGGATTACATCCGCACGGCCGAAGCGAAGGGACTCAGGCAGCGCGCGGTCCTTTACGGGCACGCGTTCCGGAACGCCATGATCCCGCTGGTCACCCTGGTCGGCCTGACAATCCCTGACCTCTTCGGCGGCGCGCTGATCGTCGAGAACGTCTTCAGCTATCCCGGCGTCGGCCAGCTCACGATCAACTCACTGAACCAGAGCGACTACTCCGTTGCAATGGCGGCGGTGATGATCCTCGCGCTGCTCACCGTGCTGGGCAACCTGCTCGCGGATGTTCTCTACGGCGTGATGGACCCTCGCGTCCGGTACGATTAGGGCTGCGGACGAGCCGAAGGGATCTCGAATATGGCACAGCAATCCGAAACCTCCAGCGCAGCCCTCACCCAGGTTCAGCCTGAGGGCAGGAAATCGAAATCAGGGGCGCTCGATCGTTCGCACCTTGTCTCCACACCGGGGTTCTACGCGCGCGCCTGGCGACGTCTCCGCAAGGACAAGGTCGCGATGGTGTCGCTGGTGGTGGCGGCATTCATTCTGCTCTTCTCGTTCGGCGCCCCCGTCGTATCGATGATGACCGGGTACGACTACGCCACTGGCGACCTGCGCGCGAAGCTCCTCGCTCCGGGTGAGCAGGGTCACGTGCTCGGCACCGATGCCAATGGGCGCGACATCCTCACCCGCCTTGCCTACGGCGGTCGGGTCTCGATGATGGTGTCGGTGCTCGCCGTCTTCTCGGCGCTGTTCATTGGCAGTACGATCGGCTCGATTGCCGGCTACTACGGTGGCTTTATCGACAGCCTGCTGATGCGATTCGTCGATGTCATCATCTCGATCCCTGGCATCACCATCCTGCTCCTGCTCAGCGTCTGGTTCCGGCCAGGCCCGGTGGGACTCGCATTCGTTATCGCAGGCTTGAGCTGGACCGGCATTGCCCGTCTCGTGCGAGGCGAGGTGCTGACGCTGAAGAATCGCGACTACATCGACGCGGCCCGCGTGTCGGGCGCATCCAACGCTCGGATCATCTCGCGACAGCTGTTCCCGAATGTGATCTCGATTGTGATCGTCTGGATGTCGCTGGCGCTGCCGTCGCTGATCCTGTATGAGGCAACGCTCTCCTATCTCGGGTTCGGGGTCCGTATCCCGCAACCATCCTGGGGTAACATGCTGGACGAGGCGAAGGAGTTCTACCGGGCATCCTGGACCTACGTCTTCATCCCTGGATTCGCGATCTATATCGCCGCGCTCGCCTTCAACCTGCTCGGCAACGGGCTTCGCGACGCGCTGGACCCGCGCCTGAACGAGTAGACCGACAGGCGGCAAAATCCAACGACCAGGTCGACTTGACGGCGGAGACGGAAGCCCCGAATCCGCCGTCATCTTGCAGCCCACAAAGAGGAGGATCCGAGCGCTCATGGAATGCCCGCAGTGCGGACACAACAACGGAGAAAGCGACAGGTTCTGCAGCAACTGCGGCGCGAAGTTGCAGTCCGGCTCGACCATCCCCCGCCAGTTCGAATCGCCAGCGCGGCCCGAGACACCAGAGCAGCCATCGGCGCGCCCGGTGGCCGAGCCCATTCCGGAGGACCCCGATCACCCGGAGTGGCGCATGGCCCCGCTTCCGGAGGAAGAGGTCGTCCAGAAGCGCCGCACCTGGTTGTGGGTACTCGGTGGTCTCGTTCTTCTCTGCGTGCTCCTCTTCTGTGGCTTCTCGATC
>CBFGRG010000510.1:0-2489 GCA_965651105.1 uncultured bacterium
GACGGATCCGCGCAGGAAGACGGCCCCATCCACCGCGGCGGCGTGCCCTACGTCGCCCTGCCCAGCCTGCCAGACGATCTCGGCGACGATTCCCGCGATCGCTGGGTGATCGACTGGTTGCGGACGCTCGTCTACGACGCGCCGCTGCGGCCACTGGCATCCGGCGCCATCATCGCCGCGGTCGGCATTGGCCTCGGCGTGTCAGGGGCCAGCGACCTGGTCGATCTCGCGGTGCGTCCCGGTGTGCTATTTTCCGACGGCACGCCCCTGACCGTGTCCGATCTCGCCGCCAGCATCGAGCGGTCGATCCAGCAGGCTGGTCATGCCGATTCCTGGCGCTGGGACCGCGTCCAGGCGGTGGAAACAGTCGCCGACCGGGTGCGAATCACGCTGGCGAAACCTGATGCGACCCTGGCGGCGACACTCGCGTCGCCGCTGGTGCCGGTGACGCCCGGGGGCGCCGATCTGGCCGGTGTGCCGCTGCCTGAGCTGCCGCCGGGCACTGGTCCATTCGTGCCACACAGGCTCGATCGCGAATCTGCTGTCTTTCGGCCGCATCGGGCGCACTGGGTGTTCGGCCAGCCGCGTTTCGATGGCTGCGTCGTCGTTGGCGAGCCAAACGTGATCGAGCGAACCAGTCGCCTCGTCACCGGAATGGTGGATCTCACACCTGCCGTTCCCCCGCTCGATATTCCGTTGTTGCGTGACGATCCCGGCGTCACCCTCGTCGGTGAGGACTTCCGACGCCTCTGCACCGTGGTGCTCAATCTCGGCCGGGAGCCGCTCAACGATGTGCGCATCCGACAGGCGGTCGCCGGTACGATCGATCGCGACGCGCTGGTGGAGGGCTCCACCGCCGGGACCGGCCTCGCGATGTCGACGCTTTTCCCGACCGAGGGGTGGGCCGGAGCCGACGCGCCCGCGCCGGAGCCGTCCCTTTCGCCGGATGACGCGCGCGACGCCCTGGCGGCCCTCGGAATGCTGCCCGGTTGGTCGCTGCGGCTGATTTGCCCGGTCGACCCGCCGCTGCTCGTCAACACAGCCATTCTCCTGCAGGAGCAGCTCGGCGCTGCCGGCATCTCACTCGGTATAGACCTGCTCGACGAAGACGCCTTCGCGGAGGCGCGAGACGCGGGCGAGTTCGACCTGATGATGACGCTGCTGCCGGCGTGGATCGACCCGCATGAGATCGCCCAGCCGTGGCTGCACAGCGCCGGTGCCCACAACGTGGGCGGCTTCGCCAGCGGACGAGTCGACAACCTGCTCGACCGCGCCCGAAGCCAGCCGGATGAGACGGTGCGCGGCTCGCTGTACGGTGATATTCAAGGGATCGTGGCCGACCAGGTGCCGCTTGTCCCGCTGTTCGCGGTGCCGTGGGTCGATGCCGTTCGATCCCGCGTGCGAGGCTACGCGGATCGCATGCAGCCATCGGCGCGCGGTCTCACCCCGGCATGGTTCGCCGCGCCCTGATCGTCGGTGCGGCGTCCTTCGTGGCATCATTTCGAGGCGATGACCGTTCGTGTTCCCGACCGAACGCTGCCATCGGCCTCCGTACCAGCCGGGGCTCACCGGCTATCTCGAAAGGACCCAACGTGATCGAATGGAACCGAATCCGCCGCGCCGCGCTCGTCGGCGTCGCCGGGCTCTCGCTGACCGTCGCCAGCATGGCCGGTGTCGCCGCGCAGGACGGCGAGCCGTTCACCCCGGAGGGATGCTGGCCGCAGGACGCGCAGATCGGGAGCTCCGGCTTTCCCCGGTGGAACACGACGCCCGAGATGGTGATCGATGAGAATGCAACCTACGTCGCCACGATATCGACCAACAAGGGCGACATGACCTTCGAGCTCAATACCGAAGCCGCCCCGACGACGGTCAACAACTTCATCTGTCTCGCCACGAACGACTTCTACGACATCGTCCTGTTCCACCGCGTGATCGATGAGTTCATGATTCAGTCCGGCGATCCGACCGGCACCGGTGCCGGCGATCCCGGCTACCGGTTCGATGACGAGCTGCCCGGCGACGGTCTCGAGTACACCAAGGGCACCCTTGCGATGGCCAACGCCGGTCCGAACACGCAGGGTGCCCAGTTCTTCATTGTCGATGCGGACCTCGGCGACGGCCTGGCGAAGGATTACACGATCTTCGGACAGATGATCGAGGGCGAGGACGTGCTCGACACCATCTCCGGCACGCCGGTCGAGCCGAACGAGCGCGGTGAGCCATCTCGACCGACTGAGTACCTCGTGATCTACGACGTCACGATCACGGCCGCGTCCGAATCCTGATCGAGAGATGAAGAGATTGCCGCTCAGCCGTCGACAGCTCCTCGGGGTGGCGGGAGGGGCGCTCGTCGTGCCGAAGCGTGCCGGCGCGAGCGACTGCGGCGCGCGGGTGATCGTGCGAACCCGGCATGGGCTGGTCGCTGTCGATCCGCGCACCGGCGATACCGACGCCTGGCGCGCGGGGCTGCCCGCCACACCTGCGGC
>CBFGRG010000511.1:0-2476 GCA_965651105.1 uncultured bacterium
GGCGCTAGTCAGCCACCGCGTCGGCGTCGTACTCGAGCCCCCACTGCGCGCGGATCGCGTCGAGCGTCTTCATCAGCGCCAGGGTCTCGTCGAGCGGCATCACGTCGCTCTCCGTCTTGCCCTCGCGCAGGCACTCCATCACGTGCATCGCCTCGTATTGGTAGCCGTTGCCCTCGGTCAGCGCGAAGTCGTAGACCTCGGTGCTGCCGTCGGCTCGGCGCAGGGTGAGACCCTCCGGCTTGTGCCAGTCCTCATGGATTTCGATGCGTCCCTCAGTGCCGGTCAGCGTCGCGATCGCGTGGGGCGTGACGCGGGAGCTGAAGATGAGGCTCGCCATCGCGCCGGACGAGTAACGGAGCAGGACGCCGGCCTGGTCGTCGACGCCGGTGGGGGCCATGTGCGCCAGCGAGGCGATTCCTTCGGGCTCGCCGAGGAAGTGCGACGCCAGCGAGAGCGGGTAGATGCCGCCGTCGAGCAGGATCCCGCCGCCGGCCGCCTTGTCGAACAGGCGGCTCGTCGCGTCGAACGGCGACCCCCAGCCGACCCCGACCTGCAGCAGCTCCGGCGTGCCGATCGAGCCGGCATCGACCAGCTCAACCGCCTTGCGGATCGCCGGGCGGAAGCGCGTCCACATCGCCTCCATCAGGAAGAGTCGCTTTTCGCGCGCTGACGCCACCATCCGCTCGGCCTGCCCGAAATTCATCGCGAACGGCTTCTCGCACAACACCGCCTTGCCATGATCGAGACAAAGCAGCGTCGCCTCCATGTGCTGCGGATGGGTGGTGGCGACGTAGATGACATCGACGTTCGGGTCTGCGGCGAGCGCCTCGTAGCTGGCGTGGCGGGTTGGCACACCGAACTCGTCGCCAAACGCGTCGGCGTTCGCCTGCGAGCGGCTGCCGACGGCGACCAGCTCGGCGCCGGGCGCGGCCTGGAGGCCGGTGGCGAACTTGCGGGCGATGCGGCCGGGGCCGAGCACGCCCCAGCGAACGGTCGATCGGGAGTCGGTCATGCGAATGATCCTGTCGTGGTTCGGGTCGCGGCGCGAATCGCCGGCTCTGCGGCCTGATGCTATCGCAGAATCACGACCCGCGCGAGCGCCAGATATCACCCGCGACGACGTGGGGTCGCATGCGCGATGGGCTCTTGCGCACTTCCGGACACTTGCTAGGATTCGCGGTGGTGACAACGCAGACGCCGGCGATGGCCTGGGGGATCGGTGCATCCCCCTCGGCCATCAGCGATTCCGGAGGGTTTGCGGTGTCAATGTGCACCACAGGGGGGCTTCTGAATGACTGGCAATACGAATGGGCGTTCCGAATCAGTCGATCGTCGAACATTGCTGAAGACCGCGGCGGCGGGCGTGGCAGGCGCCAGCGCGCTTTCCACCGCGATTGCGCAGGCATCCACAGGTTCGCCCGGGTTCTTCGTCAATCTCAACCAGGACGCTGGCGAGCTTTCAATTTACGCCTGGTACCAGGCGTGGCTCGAGGAGGTCGTGCCACTGTTCGAGGAGGAGACCGGAATCAAGGTCACCAACCTCGGCGCCTACTCGGCCAACGGGGAGTGGTGGGCGAGGCTGAACGCCGGGGAGTCGTTCGACTTCTTCATCCCGACAACCGAGTGGATGCAGCGGGCGATGCGATCCGACCTGTTGCACGAGATCGATGTCGAGCAGATCCCGAACATCACCAACCTGTTTGCCGATTTCCAGGCCAACGAGACCTACCAGCAGGATGGAACGACGTACGCCGTTCCGTACTCCCGCCTCATCAACGGGCTGACCTACAACACCAATACCTTCGCGGAAGCGCCGACATCCTGGGACGTCGCGTGGGATGAGCAGTATTCGGGCAAGATCACCATGCAGGACGCCGGCTACGTGCGGGTCGGCACGACGGCGTTGTACCTGGGCGACGATCCGTTCAATCCCACGCAGTGGGACGAGATCGCCGACAAGCTCCTGGAACAAAAGGAGCTGGTCACCAAGTACTGGACGGACTACCAGAACGGCATGGAGATGTTCGTCAATGAGGAAGTCCTCGTGGGCGAGCTGTCCGACGGGCGCGCACGAATGGGGAAGGACTCAGGGGGCGCGATTGACTGGACCGTGCCTGAGGAGGGATGCCTGTCGTTCGTCGATACGCTCGCGATTCCGCACACCGCGGAGAACCCCGAGAACGCGCACCGGTTCATCGATTTCCTGCTTCAGCCGGAGATCACGGTGATGCAAATGGAGCTCCTGAACTACGACACACTGAACGAAGCGGCGTTCGCCGAGCTGGAGCCGGAGGTCGCCAGCCAATTCGCGGCGCCCGAAGGCGCGCACCTGGTGGTGTGGGAAGATCTCGATCCAAAGGTGCGGGATCGCATGGAAGAGCTGTGGACGGAGATCCTGCTCTCCTGAGGCGTCATGCCGCGTGGTGGTACCACCACGCATGAACCCCAGCGCGAGCCGCCACAGGGGCGGCACTAC
>CBFGRG010000512.1:0-2454 GCA_965651105.1 uncultured bacterium
TCGGGGTGACGCCGACCGCGACGGTGTCTTCTGGGACGACGATGTCGCGATCTGCCTGCTCGACATTCGTCCGGCCCGCGAGGGGCACTCGCTGGTGATCCCGAAGGCGCACTACCCCACCCTTATCGACATGCCCGCCGACCTGCTCGGGCCGCTGTTCGAGCGCGCGCAGCTCGTCAATCGCGCGGTCGAGATCGCCTTCGAGGCCGACGGGTCATTCAACGCCTGGAACACCCGCGTCAGCCAGAGCGTCGATCACTTTCACCTCCACGTCATCCCGCGCAAGCACGGCGACCAGCTCCTGAAGAAGGGACAGTGGCATCGCGGCCCGATCGAGGACCTTTCCACCCTGCGACCGCAACGCGACCGCCTTGCGGAAGTGATGGCCACCCTCTCCAGGGAGCGAGCGGCGCATCATGCCTAGGCCAATCGACCGCCTCCGCGCCACCGCCACGCCCGAATGGATCGAACCCGCCGCCATCCCGGAGGGGACGAACCTCGCGGCGCTGCATGCCAACCCGCTCGTCGCGCGCGTTCTCCATGCCCGTGGCATCACCGATCCCGACGCTGCCCGCGCATTCGGTGACACCCGGCCGGCCGCGCCACCATCGCCGTGGGAGCTGCCAAACATGGAAGAGGCCGCCGAGCGCGTCACCCAGGCGCTCGACGCCGAGGAGACCGTCGCAATCTTCGGCGACTACGATGCGGACGGCGTCACCTCGGCCGCGCTCCTGACCCGCGCGCTGCGCCACCATCTCGGACCCGACCGCATCGTCACGCTGCTGCCCGAGCGCGAGGAGGGGTATGGCCTCAACCTGCGTGGCGTCGGCGACGCTGCGAGGGCCGGCGCGACACTGCTGATCGCCGTCGACTGCGGCAGCAACGACCACGCCGCCGTCGCCGCCGCGCGCAAGGCCGAGATGGACGTGGTGGTGCTCGACCATCATCAGATCGGCGGCGATCCGCCCGAGAACGCCATCGTCGTCTCGCCGCAGCTTGGCGGCGACCCTGTCTATCGCGATCTCACCGGTGTCGGCATCGCCTGGTTGCTCGTCACGGCGATGGCGCACAACGGCGTCACCATCGCCGACCCACCGGCACGGACCGAGCGTGGCTACCTCGATCTCGTCGCAATCGGGACCGTTGCCGACGTCTCTCCCCTGCTGGGCATCAATCGGAGCATCGTCCGCGACGGGATCGCCGTGCTGCGACGGTCGATCCGGCCGGGACTGCGGGCGCTGGTCGACGTGGCCGGCCGCTCATTGTCGACGGTGACGTCCGCGGACATCTCGTTCGCGATCGCGCCGCGCCTCAATGCGGCAGGACGACTCGGCAGCCCGCAGCTCGCCTACGACCTGCTGATGGCCGATGATCCGGTGCGGGCCGAGCAGCTGGCGATCGAGCTGGAGCGGGTCAACCGGCAACGAAAGGCGCTGGCGGCAACGATCGAGGCGGACGCGGTCGACCGCATCCTCGCGCGCCCCGACTGGACCGACTGGCCGGTGCTGATGGCCAGCGGCACCGACTGGCCAGCGGGGATGATCGGCACGGTGGCCGCGAAGATCAGCGAGGCCTCGGGGCGCCCGTCGATTCTCTTCCAGGCGTGTCCCGACGGCGTGCTGGCGGGGTCGGCGCGGTCGATTCCCGGCGTCGACATCACTGCGCACCTCGCCCAGCTCGATCACCTGCTGATCCGCCACGGTGGCCACAGCGGCGCGGCCGGGCTCAGCCTGAAGCAGGAGCACTTCGAGGAGTTCGCCGAAGAGCTGGCGATGCAGGTGCTTGCCGGCGAGACGGAAATTCCGGCGCCGTCGCTGCTGCCGATCGACGCCGACCTCGAGCCCGGCGATCTCTCGCAGGAGACAGTCGCGGCGCTGGAGACGCTGGAGCCGTGCGGGCGCGACAACACGATCCCCAATGTCCGCATTCGCGGCGCGCGGATGGTCGAGTATGCGACGATGGGCAGCGCCAACGATCATCTCAAGATCCGCGTGCTGCACGGCGACCGGACGCTCGAATGCGTCTTCTGGGGTGCGGCGCACCGCAGCCGGGAGCTGTTGAAAGCGAGGTCGGTTGACATCGTCGGGAACCTTGGCATCAATACGTGGAGAAACCGGTCGCGCCTGCAGCTCGACGTCAAGGACTTCAAGGCGCGGTAAGTTCGATTCGTACGATTTCAGGCGGCGCGCCCCACCTCAACGTCACTCCGAGCTACGGTTCCACTCCCCGTGTCGGGGAGGGGTTAGGGGTGGGGAACGAGGAGTCTCCGCGCGAAGCGCTCGGCAGCTTTGCTGCCGCGGCGACATTGGTGCCAGTGATCGAGACCTGATACTCGTTCGATTGCGCTTCGCGCACCCGGGCATCAGAGCCCACGTCTACGGTCGGATGGCGTTCCATCTCGACTTGTTTCGAACAGGCACAAGCCGGCGCTACGCGTTGACTCAGATGAGGCCA
>CBFGRG010000513.1:0-2430 GCA_965651105.1 uncultured bacterium
TCTGGCCAGAGCCCCGCTGCTCGCTCAGGTCGGTGCAATTAGCTCAGCTTGACTTCGGTCCAGAGCTCGTCCATCTGCGACCGGATCTGCGACGGCAGGTCGGTCGAGAGCACGAGATTGGCCCCTTCCGGCACGGCGAAGCTCTCGGCCACTTCCGGGTCGAGCTCCTCGCGGGCTGCCACGTTGAGCGTGTCGTAGTACATCATCTCCATCTCCATCGCCATGATATCCGGGCGCAGGAGGAAGTCGATGAAGGCGTGCGCGTTCTCCGGGTTTTCCGCACTTTGGGGGATGGCCATCGTGTCGATGAAGGTCAGGCAACCCTCCTCGGGCACGGTCCAGTTGATGGGACCGCCCTCGGCCATACCCATGCGGGTGCGACCGGCGGTAAGCTGGCCGACCACGACCTCCTCGTTGACGAAGATTTCCATGCCCTGCTGGTAGTCCGTCCAGACGGTGCGCAGCAGCGGCATCTGCGCTTCGAGGCGCTCGCGGATTTCGTCCCACATCGTCGGATTGAGCGGGTCGTCGCCGAGGAGCAGCGCGGCGGTGCCGACGCGGGCCTGGGCGTTGTCCTGCATCGTGATCCGGCCGGAGTACTGCTCATCCCACGTCACCTCCCACGAGGTCGGCGCCTCGGAGAACTCGTTGGTGTTGTAGGTGAGGCAGTAGTAGACGCGGGCCCAGGGGATGGCGTAGGTGCTGCCATCCTGTTGGTAGACCTCGTTGTCCTGGAAGTCCTCTTCGAGGTTGGCGATGTTGGGGATCAGGTCGCGGTCGATCTCCTGCACGAGGTCGGCCGCCATGGCGCGCTGGAACCAGTCGGTCGTGGGGATGAAGAAGTCGAAGCTCTCACCGGCGTTGAGGCGCGCCCACCACTCGTCGTTGGACGAGTAGGCGCCCATCTGGTTGACGGTGATGCCGGTTTCTTCCTCGAACAGGGGAGCGACGGCGTCGATCCAGGGCTGGTAGAAGTTGTAGGTGACGATCTCGCCCTGATCCTGCCGCAGGTTGATGGAGAACGGCGCGCGGCCGGTTGACGCCTGGGCCAGCGAGGCCGAAAGCGCGGTGGCGCCGGCTGCCGCACCGGCGGCGCCCTTCAGCAGGGTGCGACGATTCACTCCGCGGTCCCGGGTGTCTTGCGTGCGTGTCATGGTGGATCCCCTCTCGTGTGTCACCGGCTTGTCGATCGGCCGCCGGATAGCGCCTGTTTGCGGCGCGCCCGTGCCTGGCCCCATGCCGGTGTCGACGTGCCGTTCATGGTACCGCACGGGCGGTCTTGCAAGATTCAGGCCCTGACGGACGGGCAACGGGGGGCAAGTTCTGGTCAGCGCAGTGGGTGGTTGCACCACGGGCAGGCCGGCGTGTCGTCGAAGAGGGATGCGCCGCAGCCGGGACAATGGCGAGACTGCCGATCCGGCTCGCTGTCGGCCGCCTCGGTCACCGTGAACCGCTCTTCCGGCGACCACGTCGCCTGGCGGTCGCGCAGCTTCCCGATGCCCCATGCCGCAATCGGAAAGAGAATATTGAGGGCGACGATCGCGATACCCCCGATGACGATCAATCGCATCGTCCGGAACGTGTTTTCGAACGCCGTGGCGGGGGCATCGCTCGGATCGGCGGACATGCCCTGGTAAACCTGCCAGAAGATGAACCCGAAGATGGCGAGCTGGATGAGGCTCAGGATCGGCGATCTTTGTCGTTGACGCATGACTGGAACCCGATGAACGCCGGAGTGCGGCATGATGAATACAAACGGGACCATGCTACCGCAGCCGTCACCAGGAGACGCTCGAAGATGACGCCCGAGATCGCATTCCGGCCGTTGGCCGAGACCGACCTCCAGACGATGAAGCGCTGGCTGGAGGATCCGGACGTTTCGCCATGGTACGAGGAGGACTCGACCGAGCTCGACGCGCTGCGAACGTCGTACCTGCCGATGATCACCGGCGAGGAGCCGACGCGCGGGTACATCGTCGGGATCGATGGCCGCGACGCCGGGTACATCCAGTGCTACGTGGTCGACGACCATCCGGACTACGCCCGGCAGATCGCCGTCGACCCCGGCGCAGTCGGCATCGATATCCTGATCGGCGAGCCATGGGCGCGTGGTCGGGGCTACGGGACGGCCGCGCTTCGGGCGCTGCTGCGGGAGGTCGTTTTCGGAGAGATGGGCGCTGAGGTTGCCATCATCGCGCCGTCACCGGACAACGCCCGCGCGATTCGGTCGTACGAGCGGGCGGGGTTCACCTGGATCAAGACTGTCCCCATCGTCGACGAGTCCCCCGCCAACACCGGCAACGAGTACGTCATGCGCCAGACGCGTGAGGATTTCGAATCCGGATTGTAGGAGGAGGTCACCCTCGTAGCGCCGCCCCTGTGCCGGCCCCGATGACGGCCTCACCAGGCTGTCACTCGTAGGCCCGCCTC
>CBFGRG010000514.1:0-2412 GCA_965651105.1 uncultured bacterium
GCCGCCGGGTGTCGACTCCCATGATGCTGAATACGCTGTCAACGCGTGTGTTGCGCGCAGCGTCCATAAAAATCCCTGTCCACTTCCGCGATCATGGGCTACCATGCCGGTGAGAGTCCTGAAAGGCCAATAACCGACGCCCGCGCCTCGCGGGCAGCACGGTGAGGGCAATCCGCGTGCGGCGAGACGACGTCTCGCGCCGACGACGAGCGTCACGCTCGGTGGGGAGCTTCATCAGCATGGATCGTCACGTGCAGTCACCGTCCTCGGCCCGGCACACCGTCAACCGCCGGGCCCTCGTTCTCGCGCCCAGCCTCGCGCTGCTCGCCCGTGGCATCGGCGATGCCGGCGTCGCGGCGTCGACCGCCACACCCGCGCCGATCGCGTCACCGGCAGCGGCCGGAGCCCCTGATTGGATCGCCACGATCGAGGATCTCATCCGCATCGAAACCTGGCGCGCGGTCGACGGCAGCAACGAGGATCAGGTCGTCGAAAATCTCGAGCAGATCAAGGCGATATTCGCCGGGATCATCGACGCATTCGTGACGGACAACGCCCTCACGGAGGCGGTTCCGGAACCCTTCGAGTGGCGCGATCCGGCGAACCCCTACTGGGTCTTCGGCTGGCGCGTCGGCTCGGGGACGAACCGGATGGCGATCATTACCCACCTGGACACCGTCTCGCCCGGTGACGCGGATTGGCGCCCCTTCGAGCCGCGCATCGAGCAGCACGAGTACCAGGGAACGATGACCGATGTCCTCGTCGGGCGCGGCGCGATCGACGACAAGGGGCCCGCCGTCGTGTCGCTCCATGCGCTGCTGGCCGTGCTGCCCGAGCTCGAAGCGAACCCCGACCTCCTCCAGAACGTGACCCTGGAGGTGCTGTTCGACACCTCCGAGGAAACGGACAAGGCCACGCCGCACTACCTGGCCGCCAACCCCGAGGTCGCGCCAACCTTCGGCATCGTCTTCGATGCGATGTGGACCGTGCGCGCCGAGAAGGGCACCGAACGGCCCGTCTTCTCGACCCCGATCACCAGCGATCCGGAATCCGGGTTGTGGGTCGCCGCGCTGGGAACGCCGGCCGGCCCCGCGAACCAGATCGCCGACATCGCCGAGGCGCGCATCACCGGCAGCGACCCCGCCACGCTCGACGCCTACGCCGAGGCAGTCGAGGCGGCCTACGCCGCGTACGGATTCGACGACCCCGAGTATCGTTCCGCGCAGCTCACGGTGTCCCGCGATGGCGGAGACGTCGTGCTCACGACCGCCGTGGCCGGGGCCCAGCACGGATCCGCCCCGCAGGAGAACCGCGCCAACGGGGCGAACCCGCTCGTCTCCCTGGCCAACTTCATCGCCGGGCAGGCGGCCGATGGGACCCTCGGCGACAACCACTACGCGCGGATCGCCGATTTCATCGCCTGGGGCTGGGGAACCACCGTCTTCGGCGAGAAGCATCCCGGACTGCTGCTTCGGTACGACGAGGTGTTCACCGAGGGCAACGGGACCACCTACGCCCTGACCCGGCTTTCGACGGACGAGGAGGCCGGGGTGGTCCAGCTCAGTGTCGATATCCGCTATGCGATCGGCCACCACGAACGGTCGTGGGACGGCACGGACGGGCTGATCCCCGGCGAGAGCCTGTTCGGGGAGATCTTCGACGAGCTCGTGACCCAGTATGCGGCGACGGAGCGCGGCTCCGCGATCGACGTCTCGACAACCACCATCGTCGCGCCCGACGTCCGGAACCCGGACAATCCCTGGCTGACGAAGGTCAACGCCGCCTATCGCGACGCTCTGGGCGTCGACACGCCGATGCTGGCGATCGGCGGCGGCACCGACGCCAAGGGGAGCCCGCAGCTCGTGGCGGCGGGCGCGTTGTTCACCACCAGCTTCGGCGCGCCCATCAACTTCCACGGCATCGACGAGGGCGCCCCGATCGTCGACCTCGTCAACAGCGAGAAGATCCTCGTCAGCCTCCTCCGCGCCGAGGCCGGCCTGCCCTGACCGTCCGGAGACGAGGCCTGTAGCCACGCACCTCGCGTGCGGGGTCAGCCCGGTGGCCGTGGCGCGGTCACAAGGCATCCGTTGACGCTCCCCTTTGGAAAGGATTGCTGCAGATGGCACGCCAGAATATCTCTTCGGGCAGCTCCTGGGAGCCGAAGCTCGGCTACTCGCGCGCGGTGCGAGTCGGGCCGCATGTCTCCGTCAATGCCACGGCGGCGACGGACGATCAGGGCGGGAATGTCGGCGTTGGCGATGTTGAGGCGCAGACACGGCGCATCCTCGAGATCATCGAGCGCGCGCTGGAGGACGCCGGGGCGTCGCTCTCGGACGTCGTGCGGACACGAGTCATGCTCGTCAACATGGATGACTGGGAGGCGGTCGGTCGAATCCACGGCGAGGTGTTCGG
>CBFGRG010000515.1:0-2394 GCA_965651105.1 uncultured bacterium
CTGGCCCGCGGCCGTCGCCGCCGGCAGCTCCCGGGTCTGGCCAGATCGCAATCGGGCGATGATCTCGTCCGGATCGATCCATGCCTCGCTCGGTTCGATGTGCTCCTCGACCTCGTCAGTGCCGTGATCGTGCCGGTGCTGCGGCGCGGCGCAGTAGGGGCAAACCGACCATTGCAGGTCGACCAGGCGACCGCAGCTGTGGCACGGCTCCTTCAGCTGCGTGTTGCAGTGCGGGCACAGCTGGTAGTCATCCTCAACAAAGTGATGGCAGCTCGGGCACAGCGGCAGATCCTGGAGGTCCTGCAGCAGGTATTCCTCCTCCAGGGAGCGCTGGTACGCCTCATCGAGCGTTTCCTTGGGGCGAAGCAGCCAGTAGAGCAGGAAGCCCGGGACGTAGAAGAACACGACCAGCATGGTCGAGGCGATCTGCGTGACGACATTGCGACTGCGGGTTTCGATATCGCGGAAGGTCCAGACGACCAGCACGAACCACAGCGCGATGAGATAGGCACCGCCCAGTGCCAGCAGGATTTGCAGCCCTCGGGCAATGATTGCTTCGAGTTCCAAGTTGATGCTCCCGGGTGGGCCGATTGACCGGTCCTACAGGCGTTCGAACCGGTCGATGTTCACGACGAAGACGGTGGCGCCGCCGACGGGCACCTCGACCGGCGCTGGCAGGAGCGCCTCGCCGGGTTCGACGATCGGCATGAGCGGGTTCACGAACTGGGTGCGAGAGTGGCAATTGGCCTGGATGATTTCCTGAACGTGGTCCACTTCGCTGTCTTCGACACCGATGAGAAGGGTGACGTTGCTTTCGCGCAGGAACCCGCCCGAGCTGCTGACCTGGGTGGCGCGGTACCCCTCGCCGGTCAGGCCATGCAACAGCCCATCGACATCCTTTCCCTGCACCACCGCGATCACAAGCTTCATGTCAGGTTTATCCCCGTCGTTCCGTTTCCGCCAGGCCGACCGGAATCGCGAGGGAAGCACGAACGGCGTGGCAGATATCCGCCAGCACGTCGTCCGGCGGTTGTGTCGCGTCGATCACCGCCCAGGCATCCGGATGTTCGGCTGCCAGCTGGCGATAGGCCTGCCTAACGCGCTCATGAAACGCGACACCGGCGCGGTCGATGCGATTGACGCTTTCGGCGTCGCGGTGGCGACGGGCGAGCCCGGTCTCCACCGGTAAATCCAGCAGGATGCGCAGGTCCGGCGCGGTGTCGCCCACGGCGATCCGCTCCAGGCAACGCAGGTCGGCCAGGTCCATGCCGTGGCCCCCGCCCTGATAGGCCAGTGACGAATCCGCGAATCGATCGCACAGCACGATCGCGCCGCGCTGGAGTGCCGGGCGGATGACGTCGTTGACGTGCTGAACGCGGGATGCAGACAGCAGGAAGGCCTCCGTCTGGGGGAGCATAGCATAGTCCCCAGCGCCCAGGAGGACGCCACGAATCGCGTCGCCAACCGGCGTTCCGCCGGGCTCCCGCGTCACCACCACCTCCCTTCCCTGCGCTTCCAGCAGGGCAGCGAGGCGGTGGATCTGCGTCGATTTGCCGGCGCCCTCGGGGCCTTCGAAGACGATGAAGCGGCCACCCACTACTGGGCGCCCTGGCGATAGATCTCGACGTGCCGATACGGATCCTTGCCTCGGCTGCGCGATGCCAGGTTGTACCGCTCGGCCAGCTCGTGCTGACGCCGCCGGATACCGACCGACTGCGGTTCCAGCGACTCGGCCGGCCCGCCCTCAATCACCCGCAGGATCGCCGTCTCCGCCTCGTTCAACGCCTCGACCAGCTTGTACTCGGCGTTGGCGGACGGCTCCTCGGAGGGACCGCCACCGTTGGCGACAGCCCCATCACTGCCCTGGTTGGGGAACAGCGTGCGGAGCATGTCCTCGAGCTGTGCAGCCGAGTTCGACCGGCTCACCATCACCGGCGTGCCGGCGCCTTCCGCCTCGCGCACCAGCTCCGGCTTGCGCCGGAAGATGTTCTTCAGCGTCACGATGATGTCGGCGTCGCGCGCGTCGCGCACCAGCACCGCCGGGTAGCGATCGCGGAGCACCGCCTGGTGCAGCCGGTTGCGGCTCACCCCGTACGGGAAGATGCGGAGCGGCTTCTCCGGCGTGCCGCGCCCACGCGCGAATGGATTGCGCGGGTCGCTCACCGCCTGACCGGCCTCCTGCGTCTGCTCGGGCTCGGCAGGCTCAACACCGCTGGGCGCCGCCGGGAACGACTCGATCACACCCGGGCCACGGGTCGCGGCACGAGGCGCATCCTGCGTTCGTCGCTGGCTGTTGGCCTGATTGGTGAGCGAGGTCAACATCGCCCCGGTGGATGACTGCCCTACTCGCCCGGTCGGGTCGCGCCGCGCGTCCTCACCGGAGGCAGCCTCGAT
>CBFGRG010000516.1:0-2384 GCA_965651105.1 uncultured bacterium
GAATCGACAGCGGTTTCTACTGTCTGCCGTGCTTCCGGGTCGTTCAACGAGCCGGACTCGGCGTGAAAGACAAGCTGGAGCGCCTGGCTTTCCTCGGTGGATTCCGACGGGAAAAGCTGATCCATGGCATCCAGCGCTTCGCTGGATTCAGTACCGGGAATCGAAATATCGCCACTGGCGATCTCCATTCCGGACATCGCGAGACTGCCTGCCACCAGCAGGACAGCAATCCAGAACCCGGCTACGACCATGCGCCTCTCGGCGCTGAATCGAGCCAGTCGATACAAAAGACGAGCCATGTGTGCTCCTTCACCGTACGAGGCCGAAAACCGGATGTTCGCGCTCGAACACCCGGTTTCCGATTGTGCGCTCGTGGTGCTTCGGAGGCGTCACACGCGTGGAGTAATCGGATGTACTCCGTCTGGAGTACATCCGGGCTCAGTCGACCAGCCCGTGCTCGTAGGCGATGCGAACCAGTTGCGCTCTGCCATTGACACCGAGCTTCTGCATGGCTCGATTGACATGCGTCTTGACGGTGAACGGAGAAATGAAGAGTCGCTCCGCGATCGCTTCGTTGTCCAGGCCCTGGGCCACGAAGCGAACGATCTCTCGCTCCCGCGGTGTCAGGCTGCGTACCTGCTGCGGCGTGGCAAGTTGTGTCGATGCGGGGGTGCCTGCATCCCCTGACCGACCCGCAATGTAGTCGATCACACTTCGCGCTGCTGATGGCGACAGCATGGCCTTGCCGTCCGCGACATCCCTGACACTCTTGATCAGGTCGGCCGGCTCGGCAGCCTTGCCAAGATACCCGTGCGCCCCGGCGCGCAGCGCCGCCATGACGTCCTCGTCTCCCTCGAACGTGGTGAGAACCAGGATGCGCGTGGACGTCAGCGATGGATCCGCAACGATCGTCCGAATCGCTTCGACACCATCCATGCCGGGCATTCGCAGGTCCATCAGGACGACCGCCGGTTTCTCGCGCTTCACGATCTCGATCGCTTCGGCGGCGCGGGAGGCCTCGCCAATAACCTGAATATCGCCCGCCGACTCGAGGATCCCCTTCACGGCCATCCGGATCATCACCTGATCGTCGACGATGACGACGCTAATCATGTTGTGCCTCTCCAACGGAGGTAAGTGTGTTACCGGCGCCGTGCGGGTTCAATGGCAGCTCGGCCCTGAGGGTGAAGGTGCCGTTTTCGACTGCGTGGTCAAGTGAGCCGCCGATCATCCGGACTCGCTCCCGCATGCCGATCAACCCGTGCCCGGTCCCTCGTCGCGTATCTTCTGGATGGCTCGATTCGTCGACGCCATTGGTCACCACAATCGTTATCATCGGACTGTTGCAGGTTATGTCGATATCAGCCCCTCCGCTTCCATGCTTGCGGGCATTCGTCAGCGCTTCCTGCACAACACGATACGCCACAAGTCCCGTCGCGCTGGAAATCGGATCCCGACACCCGTGAACGCGCAAGGTGACGTCGAGGCCGCTTCCCTCGAAGGACTGGACAAGATCTTCGATCGATTCGAAATCGGGGGCGGGCTGCCGAGGGTTTGCCCCGTCGTGTTCGGGGTCCCGCAGGATGTGCACGATGTGCTGGAGCTCCGCCAGCACCGAACGCGCGGCTTCCTGCGCATTCGCCAGCGCGGACTCGGCTTGATTGTCGGATGCACTCAGGGAGGTCCGGGCAAGACCCGTATAGACACTGATGACGGAGATGTGATGGGCCACGGAATCGTGGAGATCGCGGGCGATCCGCAATCGCTCCTCGGAGACCTTCTGCCGCGCCTCCGCCTCGCGAGACTCCTCCGCATGGATGGCTCGCTGCCTGATCGCCTCGATGTACTGGCGCTGGGAGCGAATGGCAACACCCAGCGCCGCGATGCCGGCCGTGCCGCAAACGACGCCGAAGACCGACGTTTCGTCGATATCGTCGAGCTCGTTGAATGGTCCATCACCCAGCAACATGAGTGTGAAATAGAGCGCGCCTTGCATCAGGAGCACCGCGGGCACGACAACCCAAAGCGATCGCTCGATTCCCAGCGAGATCAGGCAGATGAGCGCGAGCGCCAGGGCAGGGCTGACCAGCCGCTCATCGAACCCAGCCGCCAGGAGCAGCAGCACGATCTGGATCGCCAACGCGACCTCGGGCAAGCGAATTCGCAAGCTCACCACGATCGCGAATCCGATCAGGAGGCCGACAGCCAGCGCGGAGAGGTCTCTGGACAAGAAGAGCGTCACCCCGACGATCACGGCGGTCGACGTCGCAGTCAGAATCGACTGCCAGGGATCGGTCCGAAACCGAGACACGATGTCGTTGAATTCATTAGAAACCGGGCGCTGTCGTGTCAGGATGTGCATGAGAGCTCCTGCAGGATGGAGT
>CBFGRG010000517.1:0-2365 GCA_965651105.1 uncultured bacterium
CGTCCGGAGAAGAGTCAGACAGACCCTGGTCGGGGAAGGCATGAGACCTGGTAGCTTCGCTCAGTCCTCATATGTGATGACGCTGATATTGCCGTCGCCTTCGATGTGGGCCGCTTTCACCTTCGATATGTCCTCGATACCTTCTTCCCGGAGCTGGGCCATGAGCTCCTGCTCGGTCAGAAACTCTCTCCGCATGTTGCCGCGCAGCATCTTACCTTTGTCAACGATGCGAAGCGGGGGCGGGGAGACGATGCGTTCCAGAAGTGGGATTCGATAGCTGAGCGAGTTGAGAATGTAGTTCCAGGCCACAACGGTCAGCACGATAATGACGCCGCTCATGATTGATGTCGCGCCGCCAGTCATCGCGTCGGCGGCGCCGTTCGCGACCAGCAGGACGAAAATGAAGTCGAGCATCGAGAGTTGCCCGGCAGTGCGGCGCAGGGTGCCTCGCATGATGAGGAACACCACGAAGTAGAGGACCGTGCTGCGTACGACAATCTCGACCACCGGTATCTCGGTGATGAAGACGGTCTCCCAGTCTGCGCCAAACCACTCCATCCTGTCCCTCCGGTCTCGATGCGAACGCACTTCACCAGCACGCATCCGAGCGAAATGTACTCTGCTCACTCAGGATAGAGCGTTATCAGTTCTGTCGCCGGATGGCAGTCCATGTTCAACGATCGCGCCGCGATTGGGGAGTTGGCTGCGTAGCGATTCCACCAGTTCCAGCAGGCCAGCGACTCCGGCACTTTGAGGGTGTGTCGGAGAAATGAGTATTTCTTCCCATGAACCCAAGCCGGCCGAGGAGTAGCGTGGGAGGCGGTTCGTCGGCCTTCCTGCCGACGCACCAGGTCAGGGGATGTTCCCCATGTTCGCGCCGGACAGGGCGCAGGAGGTGATACATGGAAGCGACATTGATTGACGACCTCGCACGCAAGCTCGGCCGGCAGGTTGGTCGGCGGCGGATGATGGCGGCTCTCTTCGCCGGGGCAGGCGCCACAGCGATTGGCGGGCTCCTCCGGCCACGAGCGGTGGCGGCGGCACCGTGGTGCGGGAACTGTGACAGCATTTGCGACCGTTGCTTTGAGGGCAACAGGGCGGCGTGCAATGTGTGTGGTCACTGTGCTCGTGGATACTGTACCGACTGTCACACGAACACGGGCGAGTGCGTGAGTGGCCCGACCATTCCATAGGTGAGTCGCCTTCGCACGCACGATTGACACTCAGGCGGCGTCACCGCGCTGACGCCGCCTCTTGCCCGTTTTCCAGGTGGTTGCACCTATCGCCCTTGCCGCCATTCTATGGAGCCAGTCATCCTCGCAGTGATCGACCAGCCCCCGACAACGGATGCCCCAAACTACTGCTTGATTGACCCGCATTGTTCAGCGCTCCTATACTCCGGAGCGGCGATGCGTGGTTCCGAATGCCGCGTAGGGGTTCCGGCCCGCGACGCCAATGGCTGGTTGAGGAGTACTCCGCGTGCGATTGCGATCCTGGCACGTTCTGATTCTGATCATCATCGTCACCCTCTTCAGTGTTTGGGTCGATCTTCCAGGCGATACGCTTGACGTCGGTGGGTTCAAGGCGGACCACCCCGTACGCGAGGGACTCGATCTCCAGGGCGGATTGCAGGTCGTGCTCCAGGCGCAGCCGGTCGCGGGCCAGACCCTCGATAGCGACACGCTGGAGGGGACGAAGCAGACCCTGGAACGGCGCGTCAACGCCCTGGGCGTCAGCGAACCCCTGATTCAAACTCGTGGCAACGATCAGATCATCGTTGAGTTGCCTGGAATCGACGATCCGCAGGCGGCGGTCGAGGTGCTGCAAGAGACCTCCCTGCTGGAGATCATCGACCCGATGGGCCAGTACCTGCCGGAAGGCTTTGTGGTCGATACCACCCTGGGCCCGGCGGACCGTTCGGACTCCACGGCTGCCACGCCCAGCGCCAGCCCGGTTGGCTCGCCCGTCGCCTCCCCGGTGGCCGCCGCTCCGGAGTCGCAGGGACCGGTGTATGAAACGATTATCAGCGGGGCTGACCTCGCGGACGCATTTGTTACCACCGACCAGACCGGATTTGGCCAGGTGGTCGGCTTCACGCTGAACGACGCCGGGGCCGAAAAATTCTTCGACTACACCAGCACCCACCTCGGGCAGCCGATGTCGATCGTGATCGACAAGGTTGTGATCTCGTCGCCACGGATTGACGGCGTGATTTCGACGCAGGGCACCATCACCGGTAACATGACGCCGGAAGAAGTGCAAACGATGGTGCTGCAACTGAAGGCGGGCGCCCTGTCGGTCCCGCTCGAAGTGGTGCAGAGCCGGACCGTTGGTCCCACCCTTGGCCGCGATTCGATCGACCAGA
>CBFGRG010000518.1:0-2360 GCA_965651105.1 uncultured bacterium
GTGCCGAAGGGGAGATTTGAACTCCCACGGGGTTGCCCCCACTACGCCCTGAACGTAGCGCGTCTGCCGGTTCCGCCACTTCGGCAAGTGACCTGCCTCCACGGGCTGTGGAGCCGACCGTGGGATTCGAACCCACGACCTGCTGTTTACGAAACAGCTGCTCTACCACTGAGCTAGGTCGGCGCCCCGCATACCTGCGGCGCAGCGATGGATAGTATAGCAAAGGCGTTTGGCCCCGCCAAGGGCCAGTCGGTGGCAAACGGTGGTAAGCTCACCAACGTCGAAAGTGCCCTTTCGATTTCGCATGCACCAGGAGATCCAGACGTGCCTCGATCCCGCCCCGCGCCGCGCCCAGGCACGCGGAAGCGGCCAACGCCGCGCCGCCCGGCAACCGAACGGATGGGTGGAAGCCGCGTGATGAAGATCGGCTTCGTCGCCTTCGCGATGCTGATCGTCTGCTCGCTCCTGGGCAGCGCTCTTCTCTACATCCCATTTGACGAGCTGTTCGATTTCGGCGATGGCGACGATCCTTCCACCAACATTCCGGATCCCAACGAAGACATCATCGCCGAGATTCGGGAGACCGCCGAGGCGAATCCGGACGACGTCAACGCGGTACTCCTGCTGGCGGATGTGCTCAGCAACACCGGCAATCTCGACGAGGCGATTCCGTACTACGAGCAAGCGATTGCGCTGGCTCCGGAAGATACCTCCGTCCGCTACTCGTTTGCTCGCGCGCTCGCCGACGGGGATCGACCGGCTGACGCCGAGTTGCAGTTCAAGCGGGTGCTGGAGATGAACCCGGATCACCAGGGTGGGCTGTACTACCTCGCCGAGCTCTATATGGAATGGGACCCGCCGCGGCAGGCAGAGGCCGAGACGCTCTACCAGCAGGCGATCGAGGTTGATCCGGATTCGTTCCTCGCCAGCCAGGCGACGGATCGACTCACCACGATCGCCCCGTCGCCGGCGGCATGGGCCTCGCCTCAGGCGTCGCCCTCTGTCGGGACGCCGGTGGGTGATGGTACCGGCGGGTGATACGAACGGGTGTTCTATTCGGGGTATACTTCAAGGAAGCACGCGGCGTACGTCGCGACATCGATTGGTGCAGGATGGGGTAGCGATTCATGACGGCGCAGGAGAGCGCAAACGAGACGCGAATGATGAGCGGCAAGAACCGGGAGGAGGATACCCGGCTCGATCGCTCGTTGCGTCCGCGCTCACTCGATGAGTACATCGGCCAGGAGCGCGTCAAGAACAACCTGAGTATTTTCATCCAGGCAGCTCGCGGCCGCGGCGAGGCGCTCGATCACATCCTCCTTTACGGACCCCCAGGGCTCGGCAAGACGACGCTCTCGACGATCATCGCCGCCGAGATGGGCGTCAACCTGCGGGTGACGTCCGGCCCCGCGATCGAGCGTCAAGGCGACCTGGTTTCGATCCTGACCAATCTCAAGGAAGGTGATGTCCTCTTCATCGACGAGATTCACCGACTCAATCGCGTTGTCGAAGAGGTGCTCTACCCGGCGATGGAGGATTTCGCGGTCGACATCGTGATCGGCAAGGGGCCGTCCGCGCGGACGATGCGCATCAATTTGCCGCGCTTCACGCTGGTCGGCGCGACCACGCGCCTGGCGCTGATGACCGGACCGCTTCGCGACCGGTTCGGTGCGGTACTCCGCCTCGATTACTACGATGACAATGCGATGGAGCAGATCATTCGCCGCTCGGCGTCGGTGCTCGATGTCGACATCTCCGATGATGGTGCGCGGACTCTTGCGATCCGTTCGCGGGGTACACCACGCATCGCCAACCGGTTGCTGAAGCGTGTTCGCGACGTGGCACAGGTGCGGGGCGAGGGCAGCGTTACCGACGAGATCGCGAACTCCGCGCTCGGCCTGCTCGAGATCGACCAGCTCGGGCTGGACGAGGTCGATCGGCGCATTCTCGAAACGATGATCCAGAAGTTCCAGGGCGGCCCGGTCGGGATCGACACCCTCGCAGCCGCGACCAGTGAGGAGTCGGACACGATCATGGATGTGTACGAGCCCTACCTGATCCAGCTCGGATTCCTCCAGCGCACGCCGCGCGGCCGCATCGCCACCCGGCTCGCCTACGAGCATCTTGGCATCGACGTGCCGGCCGCGATCGACAACCTCTCCGCTCAGCAAACCCTCTTTGGTGATCAGGAGTGACCAGGGCAGCGGAGCGGCGGCACATCCGCATGGCGGATTACGATTACGACCTCCCGCAGGAGCTGATCGCGCAGGTGCCGCTCGAGGACCGGGACGCCAGTCGCCTGCTGTTGCTTGATCGGGCATCTGGAGACATCCAGCACACCCGTTTCGCGGCGTTGCCGG
>CBFGRG010000519.1:0-2343 GCA_965651105.1 uncultured bacterium
GCGAATCGTCATCCAGCGATCGCCGCGGTCAGAGGTCGTACTGCTCGCGGGCGATGTCGCCGAGGCCGACGGCGTCGAGGCGGCTGATCGGCGCCAGGAAGGTCACCTGGATCACCCCCGGCGCCCGCCCGATCTCGATCGCGCCGGTGATCGTCGCCCGGTTGCGGACCTCCGGCACCGTCATCCCCAGCAGCGCCGCCGCTCGCTCCAGGCCGTTGTCGATCGCCGCGTTCATGATCGCCGCCGTGCCGATCACCGACACCGGCGCCGAATCCTCCAGCTCGCCGATCCCCCACTCCGCCGCGAGGCGCTCGGCCCGGGCGCGCTCCTCGGCGCTGAAGGGCCGCGCCATCGGCGGCAGGTCCTCCAGCAGCGGGAAGAGCACCGGACCGTCGATCGGGTAGTCCTTGATCACGTTCACCTGCAGCGTGACGCTGCCGGCGACGTCCATCGTGTGCCCGGCGATCTCGCCGTCGCCCTGCATGGCGTGCATGTCGCCCATGTAGACCCCGCCGCCCGGCACCTTCACCGGGGCGACCAGGATCGCGCCCGGACGCACCGCGTCGATGTCCATGTGGCCGTCGGTCTTGTGCTGCGCCAGCTCTTCTTCCGTCAGCGCGTAGTCGTGCGGGGCGCCGACGAGGAAGGCGCCGAAGTCGCCGGCGTTGTGCGAATCCGGCAGCGGGTGCGACGGCATCGTGCCGAGCTGGCCGAGGAAGGGGCGCATCCGCACCATCACCCCGGCGAGGTCGGAGACCGCGTAGGCGAGGATCGGATGCTGCGCCGATTCGTCCGGCAGCGCGGCGTAGTGGTGGGCGTTCCGGGCGATCCGGTCCGCCGCCTCCTGCGGCACCGTGACGCCGACCGTGCGGGCGTCGTCGAAGACGACGGTGTAGCCGTGGACGACCTCGAAGGGCGTGACCGGGTTGCCGCAGACGTTGCAGACCACGGCGTCCTGCCCGATGCCGTCGAGGTGGGTTTCGGGCCAGACGGCGTCGCAGGTCGGGCAGCGGGCGGCGACGTAGGGATCGCCCAGGCAGAAGCCCTCGGGCGAGGAGTCGTGACCGGACGCGGTCGCGGTCGAGGTGACGGTGATGTCGCGGATGCGGATGGCGATACCGTCGCCGGGCTCGGCGCCATCGACGAAGACGGGGCGGGTGACCTCGTGGCCGCCGCGCAGGCTGGGGGTGATCATCGGGCCCCAGCAGCCGGGGGCGGTGTTGGCGATGATGGTGCCGCCGTCCTCGACCGGGCCGAGCATCTCCTGGTTGGGGTCGAGCAGGCCGTTGGTGAAGCTCTGGACCACGACGCTGCGTCGTGGGGTCGTTGTTGAAGGGGTCATCGTCACCATGGTCGTCCTCCTTGGTCTGGCGGGGGCGTTCCCGGCAATGTCGTCGGTAACCCCATCCTACTACGGGCGTTGCCGCCATTTGGGTAGCGCGGGACGGGCGACGGAGCCGAAAATCAGCATCAGCGCCGGGTTTCGCCGTGGCGTAGGATGGAATCAGCAACCAGCGCAGAGCCAAAGGAGGGCGCATGGGCACGTCCGTGGTGATCGACGACAACCTGCTCGCGGAAGCGCGGCGCCTGACCGGCCTGAAGGAGACGTCCGACGTCATGCGCGAGGCGCTGCGAGCCCTGATCGAGCGCGAAAGTGCCCGGCGGCTGACCCGGCTGGGCGGCAGCGAGCCGGAGCTGCGGGAGATTCCCCGGCGACGGGACCGTGTCGGATCGCTCAGGCTGCCAACGCAATAACCTGGCCGGTGGCCACCTAAGGGTCAATTGGAGCGTTTTCCCCGGAACGGAGGGGAATGCTTCAGGCGGCAAACCATATTTGGGCGACGCCGAAAGTGGCAGCCTGACGCTCAGGCGGCCCAGATGGCCACGTTTCGGATATATGGGGCGTTGACCACCTGAAGATCGACCGGTCCGGCATGGCGAAAACGCTCCCAGCGGAGAACCGCCCAGCAAGAAGCCGGGTCATGCCATTTTGCTGAACTGGTACTGTGTTCGTCTACGCCTTACAATTGATTATCAGGACAGCAGGGCACAGAGGAGAAATCACCGTTGGAGAGTGCTGCACGCGCCAGGCGTAGACGCACCCTTGTCGCCCCCGCGCATGCCAACCAGATCAAGACTCGCGAGCGCGTTCGCGACCTTGCCGAGGTTTACACCCACAAGCGCGAGGTCGATGCGATGCTCGATCTCGTCGCCGACATGTTCCCCAGCCAGGAAGACCCCGGCAACACCGACCGGAAGTTCCTCGAACCCGCCGCTGGCTCGGGCAACTTCCTCGAGGAAATCCTTCGGCGAAAGCTGGCGTACGTCACTGCGTACAGATAT
>CBFGRG010000520.1:0-2336 GCA_965651105.1 uncultured bacterium
GGCGGGGATGTCGAGCGAGAGCGCGACCCTAGCCGCCTCGCAGCCAACCTGCCCGCCGAGCGCCCGCAGCGCCCGGAGGTCGTCCCGGAACCCGCGTGGGCCTGGCCCGACGTCGCCGGTGGCGCCTTGCGCGAAGAGGCACGGCGCGCCGGTGACCTGCTCGACGGTGTGCCGCATGTGACCCGGCCAGTCGGGACTGATCAGGCGGTTGGGCGGGCCCATGAAGGTCGGGTGCATCGTGTAGCCGACGATGGTCCCGATCGTCGCGCCGTCGTCGCCGTCGATGCGGACAACCAGCACCTCGGGGTCGATCTCGCCGTCTGGATTGACACCGGTGACGACGCGGCCGCTAGGGCCGGGCTCGCGACGGTTGACGGCGACGTGACTCTCGCCGCGACCCCAGCCGATCCGTGCCGGACGCATGGCCAGCTTCGCGGCGCGGGCGGCTCCGGCGATGCGGTCGGGCAGGGTTGCGTAGTAGCGCCGCAGCGGCTCCATTCCGTCCCCGGCCCAGTTCCAGCTTCCCGGTGGCGGGCCGGCGTGGTTGTGGGAAATGCTCATACGGACGTTGGCCGGGGCGATCTCCAGCTCGGCCGCCACGGCGGCGCGGATGGCGTCGCTCTCCTCCCGGCTGACGATCACCAGCTCAGCCTCGCAAAAGGCGGCACGCTCGACGCCGTCGACGACCAGCACGGTGGCGAGCAGGTCCCGATCGACGCCCTCCGGGAGGGTGTGGGTCTGCGCGCCCCAACCGGCGTGGACGGCGTTCAATGGCGGCGTGATCGTCGCGCGGCCGATGCCGGCCGAAAAGGTGGTATCGCTCACGAAGCTGTCTCCTGCCCGCTCGCGCGGGACCGAATGCCACAGGTGAATCGGCGCTGCAACGGTGACGTGTCGCTACCATGCCACACCCGTGCCGTCTGTCGAGGGTTACGGACGATCCGGGATACCGGGGTCGATTTCAACCTCGTTGTTGCCATCGAAGCGCAGCACCCGCAGCTCGATCACGCGGTCGCCGTCGATCTCCAGGCGGACGCCCTCGCAATAGTCGAGCGACGGGCCCAGCGCCGTGGCGTCGCTGTCGCCAAGCAGCCCGATGGCGCAGGCCTCCGCGATGCCGCCGTGGTTGACCACGAACAGGCTTTCTCCGGGATCGATCCGCGTCAGCCAGGAGCGCATCTGGGCGGTCAGGTAGGTCGCCCAGGCGCCGGCGGTCGGGTTGGTGCGAATCGCTCGCTGCATCGCGTCGAAGCTCACATCCCACGGGAAATCGTTCAGGGCACCGCCCATCGAAGCCATCGTCCAGTCCTCCTCGTCGACGCCATGCCCCATCGCGACGGCGGTCTGGACAGCGCGTGGCAACGGGCTGGTGACGACGAGGGCGAACTCGCGATCACGAGCGCTGGCGTTGCGCGCCCTGGCGACGCCGCGGGCGTTGAGGTTGTGGCCGGGCTTGTGCCGCTCGGCGTGGCGTCGAATCTCGATCGTTTTCATGTCCTGCTGCATCGCATGCCTCCGGACACTCGAAAATTATGTTCAACGGCAATGCTACAATCGGGCCGGGTCCCAACATCCCCATTCCCGGTACATCTGGAACGAAGAGTGGAGTATGGCATGGATAGCAGACACGTCGACGGGATCACCAGGCTATTCGCAGACCTTCGCCTCTCGCGCCGTCGTGCAATCACCAGCGGGGGAACGGGTGTTGCCGGCGCACTCATTGCGACCGGGCTCGACCCATCCTCCGGCTTCGCACAAGGCGCCACGCCTGTTACCGGTGACGACGTCGAGTTGCTCTTTGTCCAATCGTTCACCAGCGGCGCGATATCCTCCGTTGCCGGAGATGACAGGGCATACACCCTGACCCTGGCAGGCGGGCTGGATCGGACCGTCTACTTCTCGGATCGGCCCGACAGGATCGTCGGCACGGTGGCGACCACGGCGTTCCTGGCCGCGCTGGTTGCAGCGAGTGACGACCCGCCCAACGCCGCGCTCGTCGCCGATACGGATGATGGAGAGATCATCTTGATCGTGGAGCTCGGCACGGGGAGTCTCGATGATGCAGCGGGGGCCGCGATGTACGAGATGCGCTTGCTCGGAGAGGAGCACGACTATCAGACAGCAAGCGTTCGAGGGCGCGAGCTGACACTGGGAGAGGGTCACCTGTTGGTCGACAGTCTCAACAGCACCGTCGATATCTACATAACAGGCTATGTGAACGCAAAGAAGCTCCATTGAGCACATTGCCAAAGGGATATCGACGTCTGACCATCCTTGCGCCGGGGATATGCAAGCGGATCTCATGGTCTTGAGGGATCACAACGGGTCGGACCCGT
>CBFGRG010000521.1:0-2330 GCA_965651105.1 uncultured bacterium
ATCGAGTGGAGCGATGAGTTCCGTCAGGAGATGCAGGCACTGCTGGGCGAGATGAGTGTCAGTCTCGTCGAGCCGGAGTCGAGCGCCCAGGCAGCTGACTAATTCGTCATCCGGGCGCACGCACGAAGCGCTGGGCCCGGATCACCATCGCAGAGGAACAGCAGGACGTCGTCGCCCCGTACCGCTCGCATCGCCCGGTTGATCGCGCGTCGCTCGGTCGGCAGCTGGATCAGCACTGGTGGGTATGGGTTGCGCGCGACGCCGCGACGAAAGTCCACATATCGCTCCTCGTCGAGCTCGCCATGGACAATGACCGCACCGTGGGAGCGGCCCAGCAGGCGCCCGATCTCGAAGAGGTCGTCTCTGGGCAACGTGGCGAGGCCCCCAATGACCGTGATTTGCCGTCGCCGTGCCTGCGGGTTCGCGGCGCGAAGAACCGGGCGCAGGTACCACGACGGCATAGTGCGGTCGACGATCGTTGTGATGGATCCGACCTCCCGTACCGAGAACGATCCGGGGAGATCCGTGGTCGACGGCTGGTATCGGACAATCGTTTCCGCGATGATCTCGTGTCCGATCCCGGTTGCCAACGCAGCGGCGCAGGCGACCAGGACGTTCGTTTCCTCGAACGATGCGTGACCTTCCCGGCTGATCGGGACGTCGAGCATGTTGGCGATTTCGAGGCTCTCGTCGGCGTATCCGTAGACGATGTTGTGATCGGGGTCGGTCCAGAGGCTGATGCCGCCGGTTTCGTGATGACGACGCACCAGCGGGGCGGCGTCAGACTTGCCCACGACAATCGGGCGAGCGTCGGTCATCGACAGGGCGCGCTCCAGCGCGTAGTCCTCGGCATTGAGACAGACGATGCCCTGCGGATGAATGGCGGTCGCCACGCGAGGGAGTGCCCGTTGCGCGATTTGGCCCGCAGGCGTCTTCAGGCACTCCGGGTCGTTGGCACAGACGTTGGTGACCGCGATCACCGGGTAGCTCGCGCGAGGCAGGCCAACCGCGGAGACCAGGTTCCAGTCGAGCTCCTGAACCGCGACGTCAAGGGAATGTTCCATCAACCGCGCGAGGGCACGGTTCCAGCCGGCAATTTCGCGAGACTGTCGTCGCCCATTGATCTCCACGCCGAAGTCGGTCCAGATCGCGCTCTGGATACCGGCACGATCGAAGATCGCCTGGAGCAGGCGTACGACAGTCGATTTCCCCCGGGAACCGGCGACGGCGATAACCGGCGGCAACCCGAGCTCGAAGCAGCGCTTCTGCCATTGACGAAATGTCGGTGGCAACCCTCGCAGCTCGGTCTCCGAGCTGTACGAAGCGATCACGTTCTAACCTTCTTTCGGCCCATCGGCCATGGTGTCCAGCACCGATTGCAGGTAGGGTAGCGCGTTTCGCAGCGCCTCGCCCCGGTGACTGATGGCGTTCTTTTCCTCCGGTGTGAGCTCCGCGACAGTGCGGCCGTCAGGCAGCTCCAGCAGCGGGTCGTAACCAAACCCGCCGGTGCCGCGCGGGCGATCGGTCACACGGCCGTCGAGCGTACCGCGAAAGGTTCGAACCTCGCCGCCGGGCGTGGCGACTGCGATCTCGCAGACGAATCTCGCGGAGCGTCGATCAGCCGGAACACCCTCGAGCTCTGCCAGCAGTTTCTGGCGGTTCTTTTCATCGTCGCCGGGTTCGCCTGCGTAACGTGCCGAGCGAATTCCCGGAGCGCCGCCCAGCGCGTCGACCTCGATGCCCGAGTCATCGGCCACCGTGACAATGCCGCTCCCGGCGGCGCCGTGTCGCGCCTTCAGGACGGCATTCTCGGCGAAGTCGGCGCCGGTTTCTTCAGGACTGGTTACCCCGGCATCGGCCAGCGAAAGGACCTCGGTTGTTGTTCCGAGCATTCTTTGGAGCTCCGCGATCTTTCCCGGATTGCTGGTCGCGAGCAACAACTTCACCATTCAGGTGGTTCCTTTCCGCATGCAGGTATCGCAATACTGATGCCATTCGTGCATAGTGTACGGTCACACGCCAAAGATTCGTTCGGCGTTTTTGGTGGTCACGGTGGCAACGGATTCAAGGTCGGTCGACCAGAGCTCGGCGAGGACCTTTGCCGTGCGTACCATGAACGCTGGCTGGTTTCGCGTGCCCCGGATGCCGCGAGGCTTCAGGTATGGCGAGTCGGTTTCAAGCACGACCCGAGATCGATCCAGGTCAGCGACCCATTGCCGCAGATCCTCACTACCTTTGCGCGTGAGCAGGCCACCCACGCCAATTGTGGCCTGGTGCTCGAGCGCCCACGTGCGCATCCCTGCGCCGCCGTCGAAACTGTGGAAGTGTAT
>CBFGRG010000522.1:0-2314 GCA_965651105.1 uncultured bacterium
GGCGGTCGTCGCCATCCGCGAGACGCTCGCGTTCAGCACCGGCCGGGCGATCATCACTGCGATCATCGCGGCCATCGCGGCGGGCCTGGTGATGGGCATTCTCGGCCTGATATTCGGCGTGCCGTACCTGATCCTTTCGTCCTGATACTCCAGATTTCGCACACGGGCCGGGACATGTCCCGGCTCGCTGGCGTTCCGCTCCCCTACCGGCATGCCTGATGCCGCAATTTCCGGTTAGCCCTCCCCCGCCGCGCTCCTGACCTGCCTACACTGATAGCAGACAATCAGGACCGCTCCAAGGAGGGAGTCATCATGGCCCAATCACCCCACATATTGCCCAACGCTCCAATCGCACTTTCGATCGACTCCATCTCCGATCGCGTTCGCGGCGCGATCACCCTGCATCGCCGCATCGTCACCGGCATCGCCACCGACCGGCGCGCCACCATCGAGGCAGGCATCGTCGTTGCCCTCGTCGGTCTCGCCACCGCGATCGGTGACCGGGACGCGCTCTCGACCGGGATCGTGAACGCGTTGCTCGGCTGGGTGATGCTGACCGGCACCGTCTGGTATCTCTCCGGGCACATGCTGGGCACACCCACGTTCCGCGCCGAGTTCCAGCCGCTGCTGCGGACCATCGGGTACGCGCTTGCGCCAGTCGCGCTCGGCATCTTCGGCTTTGTCTGGGTCCTCGGCCCGATGGTGAGCGGCGTCGGCACGCTGTGGGCGTTCCTCGCCACCATTGCCGCGGTGCGCTACACCACTCGCTTCGGCTGGGTGCGCTCATTCGCGCTGACCCTCGCCGGCGGCATCGTGGTCGCGATCGTCGGCTGGATGCTGGCAATGACCATCGGCCTCGACCCGCAAATCTGGTAACGACAACTTCCTTCCCCCCCTCCCCCCTTTTGGACGACGCTCCGGCGCATCGATGCGCCGGGGCGTCGCGACGTCCTCGCCAGCGGCCACCTCGATATGGCACCATGCCCCCGGTTTGAACGCGATGCTTACTGGAGGACTGTGCCCCGATGGCGACCGAAACCGGAACGATCGACGTCCGCGAGGTGACGGGCAAGGAAAGCCTCACCACGGGGTATCCCATCACGAGCTACGCCTTTGGCGCCTCGCCGGAAACACCCGATTTCGACAAGCTCCGCCGGGACGCGCCCTACTACGAAAAGGCGAGAAACCTGGTCGCGTTCATCGACGGCGAGCCGCAGTCGATGCTGGTCAGCCACGAGATGACGCAGAACGTGCGCGGCAAGGTGCTGCCGATGGGCGGCGTCGCCGCGGTGGCGTCGATGCCCTCGGGTCGCCGCAAGGGCACGGTGCGCCGGCTCTTCGAGCACCTCTTCGATCTCTATCGCGAGATGGACCTCCCGATCTCGACGCTCTACCCCTTCCGCGACTCCTTCTACGAGCGGCTGGGCTACGCCACGCTGCCGTCGGCACGCTTCCTGACCCTCAACCCCACGGCACTGGCACCGCTGGTGCGTCTCGACAAGCCGGGCCGGTGCGAGCAGGTCATGATGAAGGACGGTTTCGACGAGTGGCATGCATTCCTCGAACGCTATCAGGAGAACACGCACGGCTTCGCCCTGAAGCACGTCTCAAACGCACGTCGGTTGCAGGATGCGAACGAGTGGTGGATCGCCTTCGCCAGGGATGACGATGGCGAGATCGCCGGCGCGATGACCTACAAAATCACCGGCTACACCGGCAAGCTGATCGCCGACACGTTCTACGCAACGAATGCCCTCGGCCAGTATCAGCTGCTCGACTGGGTCGGCCGCCACGCCGACCAGGTGAAGGAGGCGGTCATCGAGGTCGCGCCTGGCGAACTGCCAGAGACGTGGTTCCGCGATCTCGACGCGACCGTGCGAACAGATGCGGAGGACGCGTGGGTGGGGCCGATGTCGCGGGTTGTCAACGTGGCCGGCCTCTCCGGCATCGCTTCCGGTGAGGGCGAGGTGGCGCTGAAGATCCAGGACCACTTCTGCCCGTGGAACGACGGTGTTTTCACCTTGCGCGGTGAAGGTGGCGTGCTGTCTGTCTCTGCGGGCGGCGAGGCGTCGTCGGGCATCTCGGTGCAGGGACTCTCGGCGCTCGTCTTCCTTGGGGTCGACCCGGCGACCTTTCCGTTTCGTGGCTGGGGCGACCCTGACCCGGCGACGGTCGAGGCGCTTCACACCCTCTTCCCACCCGTCATCCCGGACGTCCACGAGAAGTTCTGATCGCCTCTGCTGGGGGCGATCCGGTCGCAATTCGCTGCCTCGGGCAATCACGTTCAACCCGGTCCGCCACAGGGGCGGTCCGG
>CBFGRG010000523.1:0-2292 GCA_965651105.1 uncultured bacterium
GTCGTCGAGCCTTCGCAGCGCTCCTCGATGGTCCCCGGCAATCCGGCGCCCGGATTCGGCGTCACGGTGAACACGATGACCAGCGTCTCGCCGATGAACAACGACGAGCCTTCCGGGATAAGCTGGCCTTCCGCCTCGTTGACGCGAATCTCGCACGACACGTCTAACGTGGGATCCGGATCGGGCTCGCTATCGGGTCCCGTGGTCTGGGCGTGGGCGGGAAGCAGCACGCTCCGGACGACGGGACGGCTTCACCTTTCAGGCAGAGTCGACTGGCTGACTGCGCCTCCGGCAAGCAGTGCCAGCAGTATTCTTCTTCTCTCATGCATGTTGGTCCACCTAAGTTGTTGTAACGACGTCGGAGCACGTCGCGGCGGCGGGGGGTGGTAGGTGCACGAGGTTTCGCGACAGCACGCGAACGACTGCGATTGCCAACACACGACCCGATCCAGACCGCCGGGACATGCGCCAGCCGGGGTTCCCGAACGATGCGAAAACAATCGCAGGACTGCGATACCGTCCCAAGCCACCCAAGTTCGACACCCGCAGCGATAAGTATCTGAAATCGTGAATGTGGATTTTCGATTTTGGCACTACAGGCGATCTTGACTCGGTCGTTGCACCTTGAGGTCGGCGAACAGGGACATCTGCTCCTGCGTGAGTGTTGTCAATCCCTTGAGCTCCTGGTTTCCAGCGCGCACGCGGTGCAGTTGGATCGAGCGAAGCTGATTGAGCGCATGCGTCACGCTGGTGGCGGCCCCGGTCGATCTGACGCGCATGCGCAGGACGCGATTGAGCACCAGCGCCAGGAAGCAGATGAACGCATGCGCGCGGATTCGATCCGGCAGGCGGTGGTACACCGGCGCGATCTCGATGTCGCTCTTGAGCACCCTGAAGCCGCGCTCGATGTCGGCGAGGGCCTTGTAGCGATCGACGACGCCTTGGGCATCGATATCCGCTTTCGGGACGTTGGTCAGCAGCACCAGCTTGCCGTCCAGCAACTCGGCCTTGTCGAGCGCCGGCCGGTTGAGCTCGAAGGTAAAGCGATCCGCCTCGAGGTCCACGGTGACGTAGCGACTGAGCTTCTCTTCGAAGACGCGGCGTGTGAAGCGTGCATAGGCGCCCCGGTCGCTGGCGCGGCGTCCCCGGCTACCCGCGCCCGACTCCTGCCGGTCGAGCTTCTCGGCGAGTTGATCGCCGAAGGCCATGAGGTCGTCGAGGCGCGCCTGTCGCCGCTCGCGCTTGGCACTGGCCATCTGCGGATCATGCGCCACGACCAAGCGCCGGTCGTCATGCCGGCACTCCCGCACGCTCGGTTCATCGTCCGAGAAACGAAGCGAGGCGATCCGCTCGGCAAAGTCCGCATAGCGCATCGCCGGCACCGCGAGAATGTACTGCAGTGCCTCGCCATTCGACAGGCGGACCGCTTCCAGCGCCTCAAGGTTGTCCAGGGAGAGCAGGCCTCGATCGGCCACCAGCACGACCCGCCGGATCGGATACCGGGCGAGACACCGCTCCACCATTGGCAGCAGCGTCGTCGTCTCCGAGACATTGCCCTCGAACACCTCGAACGCCAGCGGCAGGCCGTCCGCGGTCTGTATAACGCCGAGCACGAACTGGCGCGCCACGCCATCGACATCCTTGGAGTACCCGTAGCGGCGGATATCCCCCGCCATCTCGGTCTCGCCATGAATCCGGATGGTGGTCAGGTCGTAGAACACCACCGACAGCTCGGTATCGATCAGCGGACGCATCAAGCCGGCGAAGGCGTCGTCCAGTTTGCCCCGGTTCTCGATCAGCGCGTCCATCGCTCGCAACAGCTGCTGGTGCGAGATCCGCGACGTCTCGACGCCCGGAATCACCACGCCCTTGAGCCAGTCCAGCACGCCGAGCTTGGAGTCCGGATCACACAGCCGGTTGAAGACCATGATGCGCACCAATGCCTCGGCGTCGAATCGCCGGTACGACGAGCGCAGCGCGCCTTTCAGGGCGCGGTCCAATCCGAGCTCCTTCCAGATTTCCGACAACAACCAGCAGCGCCCAAGCTCCAACGACGGTTCGAAGTGCGGGGCCCCTTCGATGCCGTCAGGCATGTCACGCCCCGTCGCCTTGAGCAGTCCGGCGATCAGGCCGTCGACCTGTTCGGCGGACAACTGGTCGGCGCGGCCGAGCTGGGCGATCTGTCGCTGTCGGGTGCGTCCGGACTCGTCGCGATAGGACTCGACCAGGCGCAGGTAGGTGTGATTTCCGGAGCGGGAGGCGCGCAAGTACATGGCAGCACATTATCGCACC
>CBFGRG010000524.1:0-2286 GCA_965651105.1 uncultured bacterium
CTGCTCGGGGTAGAAGCTGTCGGTCATGCAACCGGGGAAGAGCGCGACCGTGGTCCCGGCGATTTCGCTCGGGATCAGCGGGCTCGGCGCGCCGCGCTCATCGGTGCGGTCCAGCACGGGCTGCGGGCGCTCGCGTCGCCGTCGAATTCGGTCGTGCAGGGGTGTTCGGGCGAGCGCGGGCAGGCTGCGCCAGCGCGTTTGCCGGCTCAGGACCGGCAGGCGCTTGTCGCGAATCATTCCGCGGCCACGCGTCAGCGGCGCCTGGGCCCGCCGGCCGATCTTCATCAGCAGGTTCGCCGCCGATGGCGTCCCCCAGATGTTGAGCGCGATCCGCTTGACCGGCTTGATCCCCATCTGGGTCGCGACCATCGCGCGAACATCGAGGATTTGGCGGGGCAGGGGGATGCCGACCGGGCAAACCGTCTCGCAGGCGTTGCAGGAGAGACAGAGGCTCTGCGGTCCGGCGGCGGCTTCCAGGCCGTGGTGGAATGGCGTTACCACCAGCCCGATCGCGCCGGAGTAGATGTGACCGAAGACGTGGCCACCAACCTCGCGGTATGGCGGGCAGACATTCGCGCAGGCGGCGCAGCGGATGCAGTGCAACGCCTCGCGAAACTCGGGCATCTCGCGCATTCGGCGGCGGCCGTTGTCGACCAGCACGATGTGCTGCTCGTTGCCCGGCGTCGGGCCCTGGATGAATGTCGAGTAGACCGTGATTCGCTGCGCCGTCGCGCTGCGCCCGAGCAGCCGGAGCTGCCGCATCGCGTCGGCATAGGTCGGCACCAGCTTCTCGATGCCGGCCATCACGACGTGGACCGGCGGGATCGACGAGGTGAGCCGGCCGTTGCCCTCGTTGGTGCACATCATCACCGCGCCCGACTCGGCGACCAGCGCGTTCGCGCCGGTGATGCCCATCCCGGCCCGGAAGAAGACGTTGCGGATCACGTCGCGTGCGGTGCCCACCTGTTCGGAGACGTCGTCGCGGGAGACATCCCGGTGGAGATGCTCTGACATCGCGTCGCCGACCTGCTGCCGGGCGAGGTGGATCGCCGGCATCACCATATGGCTTGGCCGCTCGTGCCGGAGCTGGACGATCCACTCGCCGAGGTCGGTTTCGACCACCTCCATGCCGAGGTTCGCGAGGTGGTGGTTGAGCTCGGTCTCCTCGCTCACCATCGATTTCGACTTGGCGACGACCTCGACCTGACGCGCCTGGGCGATGCCCGCGATGATGCGATTCGCCTCGTTGGCATCGCGAGCGAGGTGGACGACCGTGCCCGATGCCTCAGCCTCGGCGATGAACTGGTCGAGGTAGTGGTCGAGATTGTCGATCGCCTCGGTCTTGGCCGCCTTCATCTCTCCCCGGAGCCGCTCGAAGGCGATGTCCTCCATCACCGTGGCGCGGTCGTGCCGCCACGACTGCTGGAAGTTCGTCAGGCTCACCGCCAGCCGCTGGTTCGCCAGCGCGGTCTTGTAGCGCGCCGGGAACGGCGTGTCGTCGTGGGTGACTTCTGGCGGCGTCGTCTCGCGGGTGGTGGCCATGGGGATCTCCGGTGGACGAGCGGGACGGCGCTACGCGTTCTCCGCCGCGTCTTTCGATCTCATCAATCCGGGCGCTCGATGAAGATCACGTGCAGGCGCGATGGGCCCTGCACCCCGACGGTGAGCTGCCGCTCGATATCGGCAGTGCGGCTGGGCCCGGTCACCAGTGTCGCGTAGGAGCCGTGCTCGCGCGAAACGGCGGCCAGCGTCTCGCCCGCATCGTCGAGCGATGCGGCGAGCGCGTCAAGCGCGCAGGCGACGATACAGGTTTCGGTCATCAGGCTGACAGAGCGGTCGATCAGGTCGCGCTCGACCAGGATGACCGAGCCGGTTTCGGCGATGGCCTGCCTGGCGGTGGTCAACCCGAAGGGCTGGTCCCGAGCATCGGCGATCGAGGCCGGGAAGCGGGGGCCGGCACCGGCGCTTTCGAGCGCGGCGATCAGGGATGGCATCGCGCGCCGGACCTGTGGCGCGGTCCAGGGTGGATCGTCGGTGTCGGCGGCGAGGGTCGCGATCGCCTGAGCGGCGTCGGCGGGGCTGGCGACGCGCTCACAGGTACCGCCGACCTTCGTCAGCGCCGCCTGGAATTGATCGTAGAGCGCATTGCGCGTGGCTGTGTCGGTCATCGTCGTGCCCTCCGTACGCATCGCTCTCCTCGCTCAACCGTCACTCCGAGCCGAGGGCGGAGCCCTCGTGCCAAGGAGTCCTCCCCGCGCGAAGCGCTCGGCCGCGAACGCAGCCGCA
>CBFGRG010000525.1:0-2261 GCA_965651105.1 uncultured bacterium
CCAGGTCGAGCCAGCCATCGCGCAGTACGAGACGCACACGGTTGGCGACGCCTGACTTCGAATCAGGCACGCCATTGCCCGGCGAGGTGTGCTACGGTGCGGACCATGCTGACCGTCCATCGCGATCGGAAATGCTCCGCTCATGGCCAACCATCATCACCCCGCTCCGTCGCTCACCCGCCGGATGCTGATCGGCGCGCCGGCTGCCCTGGCTGCCGGTCTCGCGATCGAATCGGCCAGTGCCCAAACACCCATTGCGTCGCCCGCATCATTCGTTGCGCATCCCGAGTCGATCGTTGATGTCGATTGGCTGGCGTCGAACCAGGACACCGCCGAAGTCCTGCTGGTCGCGCTGATGCCGGAGCCGGAGTTCGAGGAGGCGCATATCGGCGCCTCGTTCCGGACCGACTGGCCCGATCTGGAAGTCGTCGACACATCAGACGCCGGTATCGCCTCGTGGGAAGCGGCGATCCGGGAGCACATCGGTGATCTCCACATCGTTCCGGATAATACCGTCGTCGTCTACGACAACGGCACGCTCTTCGCCGCGCGGCTATGGTGGGTGCTGCGCTACCTCGGGCACACCGATGTGAGGGTGCTCGACGGCGGGCTGCCGGCATGGCGGGGAGCCGGGAACGAGACCGCGAACGGGCCGGTGGTGATGACGCTGGAGAAGCGTCCGCCTTACCCCGGGGCATCCAACCCAAAGATGCTTGCCCAGCGAGACAAGGTGCTGGCGTCGCTGGGCGATCCCGACACCGTGCTGGTCGACGCGAGATCGCCGGAAGAGTACGCGGAGGGACATATTCCCGGCGCGATCAACATCAACTACCCGCAAAACGCCGATGGCGACCCGCCGATGTGGAAGCCTGCGGACGAGCTTCGGGAGCTGTACGACGCGGCCGGTGTGACGCCCGACAAGCTGGTGATTCCCTACTGTTCGTCCGGCGTCCGCTCGGCGGTGACCGCCTACACCCTGTGGCTGATCGGCTATCCGCGCGTCGCGCTCTACACCGGCTCCTGGAACGAGTGGCGCGACCTGCCCGACGCTCCCATCACCGAGGGCAATCAGCCCTGACCACACACGGGTACCACGTCGATCGAACACGGCACGCGCCGGATGCCTGATCCGAAGGCCGGCAGCGCCGCAAGTGACCCCGCGCCGCAGACGGGTCATCCGGCTTCGACAGGACCTGGTATGCGCCGCGCTCAACAGGGCCGGGAATATTGGACCTAAGTACGATGTGCCGCTCGTCCTGGATGGGCATGATGCAACCCGGGTCACGATGATCCGGCCGGCGTCGCACTCCCAAGCGGTCGATGTCGCGCCGGGAAGCGCCGGTATCCAGGTTTCGCGTCATGCTCAGGTCCGGTTCATCGTGGCGAATCGCCACGCCGTCGCTCGCCTCGCTTCCTGTCCGCCTCGCCGGATCGAGCGGGCTGGCGCTGCTTGCCCTGATCTCCGCCAACGCGATCTGGGGAGGGTCGCCCGCGGCAAGCAAGGCGGCGATGGACGAGCTCGGGCCGTTCAGCGTTGGTGCCGGGCGGGCCGGTATCGCTCTTGCTTTCCTGATCGCCCTGCTGACCCTTCGTCACGAGCGGCCCGCCTCTGGACGGCTGCCAGCGCTTCTCGGCCTGTGTGGAGTCGCGCTCTTCTGCGCATTCCAGAACCTCGGTCTTGTCTTCGCTGACGCGACGACCAGCACGATCATCTCCGGCGCGCGACCGGTGCTGATCGCCGCCCTCGCGGTGCCCCTCCTGGGTGAGCGCATGACCGGCTGGCGACTCGTCGGCCTGTTGCTCTCGGTCGTCGGGATCGGCGCCATCGCGCTGGCCGGCGCCGAACGTGCCCCGACGGCGACGCTCGGCGCTCTCCTGCCACTCGCAAGCGCCGTCGCGATCGCGCTCTATGCGGTGCTTTGCCGGCGAGCCGGTTCCGGCAACTCGCTGGCGACGATCGCGGGCGCGACTTTCTACGGCTTTCTCTTCCTGTTGCCGGGTGCGCTGCTGGAGTTGGTGACGACGGGCGTGCCAGCACCAACGGGCCGGGACGTTGTCGTGATGTTGTATCTCGGACTCGGGTGCTCGGCGGCGAGTTTCCTGTTGCTGGGATACGCCGTCTCGCATCTCGACGTCGGTCGCCTCGCCGCCGGTTTCAACATCCAGGTGCTCGCTGGTGTCGCGCTCTCGGTCACGATGCTCGATGAAGAGTTGACGCCGGCCCGTATCGGTGGCGCCCTGACAGTGCTGGGTGGCGTGGC
>CBFGRG010000526.1:0-2254 GCA_965651105.1 uncultured bacterium
TTCAGTTGCCGACGTGCCAGCCAGCGACGCGACCGGCAGCGAGACGTCGGCGTGGACGTCGTGGTCATCCGCGAGCGACGATACCGTGACGCGTGAGGCTCCTGAGTCGTTCGCGACCGATGCCACCCAAGACCCTCGTTCAGAGGAAGCCCGCGCCGAGGAGCCAGCCGTGGCGGATGCGGGGGCGGTCGAAACGCCCGCCGCCGATCCGGACCCGATGGCCGCGAGTCATCATGGCGCGTCGGAGTGGGAGAGCTGGGAGCCAGTGGCATCTGGCGAGGCAACGGTCCCAGCCTCCAGGGGAGAGATCGGGACATCGGTGCGGCGCATGCTGGACGATCTCGCCAATCGCATCGACCGGTTGGTCGATCCTGCGTCGGTCGATACCCGCGGTGTCGATGCCGATGAGCTTGCCGATCAGCTCGATCGGTGGAGCCGAGCCCACACGGACGCCGATGGGTTGCTCGAGGTGGTGCGGGCGGTGCGAACCTCCCCGCGCGATGTCGATGCGCTGACGCGCCTCGCCGACCGCGCGCCCGATCTCGAGTTGCTGGTGCGGCACTATCAGGCGATCACCGACGGTGCCGGCGACTGGGCCGGCAAGCTGCGCGCTCAACAGACACAAGGCGGGGACGACGCCTGAGACGGGGCTTTTGCCCAACCGGACGGCGATGCGCCAACGTCGTGGCCGTCTGGCCGTCCCGGTCAGCCCGTGGAAGGTATGAATGGCGACAGGTCGTTGGTGAAAATCACCTGCGACCAGCGGTTGGGCGCGTCAGCCACGAAATCGAGCGCCACGGCGCGGGGGTCTATAGGGGAGACACGCGCATCGACCAGCTCCATCACGGTCGAGAATGGTTCCTCGGTGATCTGCGATTCGCCCTCACGCCAGCGATCCGGGATCGCGTCGGCCTCGCGCGCGGCGGTCGTCTCGTCCGCGTAGCGCAGCCGCGCCTCGATGCGTGCTGGCTGGGGCGCGAGACCCACCGGCGTCGCCTGCGGCGTGCCCTCGCCGCCAAGCGCCAGGGGCTCGGAGCGCGAGCCGCCGCGGACGCCGAGCGCCATGTCGATGAGCGTGGTTGCGGTCGCCACCGGCGTAGCGCCGCTCCAGAACGCCAGCGCGCTTGCCGGGACGGGGATCATGCCGACGACATCGGGTGAGAACAGCCTGGCGAGGCTGGGCCATCGATCGGCGTCCGCCATCGACGCCGCGTCACCCGCCAGCACCGCGAGGACATCGTCGATGCGCGTTTCGTTGCCGGCGAAGACGAGCAGGTCGTCGCGGACGATCGCGTGGTTCATCGTGCCCAGCGTCAGTCGACCGACGGCGGTTTCCAGATCGGGATCGTCGGCGATCGCGAGGGCTTCGCCGTGATCCCGCTGGGCGATTTCGTATCCGCTCGCGGTGAGCGCATCGCGGACGTCATCCGCCTCGAACCCGCCGCGGAACAGCGCGAGCGCGCCCTCGTGGTCGTCGATCATCAGGGCCTGACCCACTGTAGCCGGCGCGAAGCCGAAGGTGGGGTACCAGCTCGGATCGAGGCCGGAAACGAACGCGCGGGAGGCGAGAGGAAGCGCCACGGTGGCCTGGAAGTACCCGTTCGGCACGTCGCGAGTCGTGTGACTGGGGCTCGGCCGCTCGACGCCCGCCGCCGACAATTGTCCGGCGAGGTCCGCGTAAAAGAACGTTCCCTGATCCTGCATCGCGCTTGCCGGCATGGCTGCCAGCAGCGCGTCGATCCGTGCGTGGAAATCGATCTCGTCAGGGGAAGCCGGTGTCTGCGCGCTGGTTGCGATGACGGGCGCGGTCGCTGCCACCACCGCACTGCCGAGCAGGGTTCGACGGGTGATCGGGAATGCGCGATTCGGCTGGTGCCTCATGGAAATCCTCCTGGCGTAGGGAACTGGCGCAAACGGCCTGCGAGACTGGGGTGTTGTCGCTACTCCTGCGGGACGAAGGGGGCCAGGTCCGCGGAATACAGCATCTGGTGCCACAGGCTGGCGGACCGTTTGACGCGGAAGTCGATTGCCGCGACGGTCGGGTCGCCAGGTGCGACGCCGGCCGACTCCACCAGCATCAGGTCGGTGAAGGGGTAGTCACTCAGTGATGAGGTCATGGATTCCCAGCGCTCGGGAATCTCCTCCGCCTCCTCGGCTGCCGTGGCCGGATCGGTGTAGCGAATGCGTGCCTGAACGCGGGCGCTGGTCTCGGGAAGCTCGGCGATTGTCGTTGCCGCTCCCGGAAAGGGGGCGG
>CBFGRG010000527.1:0-2237 GCA_965651105.1 uncultured bacterium
AGAACATTTTTGCCCGCCTGATGGGCCGGCTGGGGTTCCCGGTCGTCCGCAAATCGCTCGAAAAGGACCTGCATGATCTCGCGACCGCCGCCGAGAGCACCGCTGCTCCCGTCAACCCAGGCTGATCGTTCCCGCCAGCGGGAGGCGCGCGGCAGCCTGCTGGATCGCATCCTCAACCGGGCCCGCGCTGACGAGCGTGTTTTGGCCCTGCTCGACTACGGGTCGACTTCCGAAGGGCGCGGCGATGCCTGGTCGGATATCGACCTGGCGATGTCGATCCGCCCGGACGCCTGGGAGGCCTTCAACGCCGGCTGGCGCGACTGGCTCGCCGCCTGCGGGCCGGTGTTGCTCGGGTTTACGAGCTTCGTTGAACATCCCTGGGCCGTGGTCGGTACCGAAGCCGCACCGGTACGGGTCGACCTGCACCTCTACGGTGGTCCGCCGGACGATGACCTCGCCGCGGCGCTGCCGTCGTGGCCCAACGCGCCGGTTTCCACCGAGGCGATGCTGCTGTTCGACCGCGAGGGAGCGCTGGCCGAGCCGGTAGCCGCGTTGGTCGGGCGGTCACTGGCACCGGAGAACGTCGCGGCGACGTTCGAGAGCGTCGCGGGACACTTCTGGTACTACGTCCATCGCACCTGGTCGAAGCTCCACCGGGACAGCATGTGGGACATCCGCTGGAACATCACCGTCACCCTCACCGGCAACCTCTGCGCGCTGCTGCGGCTGGAGGCGGGCGCGGTCGATCGCTGGGCGGCGTCCGACGCGGCGTCCGGCATCGAGGCGGCGATCTCGGCGGATCGGCTGGAGCGTCTGAACCGCTGCATCCCCGGACCGGACCCGCTGCCTGCGTTGCGGGAGATCGTCGATCTGGGGGCGGAAGCCTGCGCGACTCTCGCGTCGCGGCACGGTGTCACCTGGCCCGAAGCGCTGGCAACGGAAATGCGCGAGTTGTTGAATACGACCCCGTAGCGCCGGCCCTGTGTCGGCCGTTCTGCCTCCGTGGTGGTTGCCTTCGTAGCGGCGACTTGCCCGCGCACCCATCGTTCCGTTGGGTCATGGCTCGCAGCGGGCAATGTCGCCTGGGCTCAGGATCGCGCGATGTCCGGTAGGCCCCCCGGCCGCACCTGGGCAATCGTTGGCGGCACCGAACGAGCCCGCCCACGGAGAGGCGGGCCTACCGGGAGGCGATGCTGGTACCGGCGGGTGCGCGACAATATTCGCGCGGCGTGATCGCGACCGGGCCGTCGTTCACACAACGGTGACGACATCGCGACGGTCGCGACGCAGGCACCGGCCATGCTGGGACTATCGCGACCGACGGTCGCGCGACATTCCGAATCCAGACAGGGAGCAGTCTCATGCCCGATCCCACGTTCACCCTCACCCGCCGCACGATGCTCGCCGGGGCCAGCGCGTTCCTGGTCGGCGCCGCGATCCGGCCCGCAGCCGCGCAGGATGCATCGCCGGCCGCCACCCCGACCGGTGCCAGCGACGCGGTCGATCTGTTGAATGCGGCCGCCGAGACCATGACGGCGCTGGACACCTTCGCCTTCGAGCTGCTGACCACCCGGGGCGAGACGACGATCTTCGAGGGCTTCACACTGGAGGAGGTCTACGGGGTGGTCCGCCGACCGACGGATTTCCAGACCACGGTGACGGTGGCGCTTCCGTTCGCCTCGCTCGACCTGACCGCCGTCAGCGTCAACAACGAGGTCTGGATCGAGCTCCCGCAGATCGGGGACACCGGCGGCGGCTGGACCTCACTCGGCAGCACCGAGGGGGTGGTGTCGCTCCTGAACCCGGACGTGCTCATCCTGCAGTCGGTGCGGTTCATCGACGATGCCCGGATCGACCGGGAGGATGACGTCGATGGTGTCGATGTAACGTGGGTGGCCGGGACGGTCGACTTTCACGGCATCGCGACCCGCCTCGGCGGCGATCAGCAGGGGCTCGAGGAACAGATCGCCGAAGGGCCGGTGACGGTCGAGATCGCGATCGATGGTGACAGGCTGATCCGGAAGATCGAGATCAGCGGCCCGATTCTCGCCACGGAGACCGACGATGTCGTTCGCGAGGTGACGTTCCTCGATTTCAACGAACCGGTCGAGATCGAACAGCCGGAGGTGGTGTAGGGCCCGTTCGCGAAGGACAGGCTGCGTAGCCGCTATCGAGGACGTCCTGACCGCGCGGAACGTTCGCGGATTGCCAGCGTTCCACGCGGTCAGTGGCGTCCC
>CBFGRG010000528.1:0-2225 GCA_965651105.1 uncultured bacterium
GGGGCTTCCGCTGCTATGAACCTCCAGCGCAAGCCGCCACAGGGGCGGCGCTACGGGCGCTGGGGTTCATGCGTGATGGTGCCGCCCTGCGGGCGCTGCGCTCAGGATGACAAGTGTTCGTTGACATCGGGAAGCGAACGGCGGCACCTGCGACCAGGAATGCTTCCAGCAAGGCCAGCTCCGCGAATCCCGGCTAAACCGGCCGCGTCGCTTTTCCGTCGAGCCAAAGGGTATCCGATTCGTCGCGGTGGCTGCCGGTGCTGCCGACGTGCTTCGCATCGATTTTCGGACCGTTCCTGATGACATGGACCAGCGCCATGGCGTGGCCGCGGCCGAGTCCGTACTCGGACTTCAGCCAGTCGACGATGACGCCGGCCTTCACGTCGGGCTGGTCGAATCCCTTCTCCCGGGCGAGATCGATGAACTGGCGGGGCGTGAGCCCGGTCTTGTCCTCGATGTTGTCGAGGTAGGCCTGAAAGGACATGGCGCGTTCTCCGTGAGTGGCGTGTCGTGGTTGACGAAGATGGATGGTGTCCCGCGATGCCTCTCGCCCACCGAACACGGCAAGGATGCATGCATCTCAGAAAACGATACACGACGAGCGAACGTGAGATACGTCCCCAGCCTGGCAGGAGCTCCATTGTGCCCCGCGAAACCGTCAGATAGGGTACATCGTGGCAGATTGAGCCACCACGAGGAGCACATCACCACTGTGACCACCGAAAAACAACGCTACCGCATCGGGATCGGCGGCATCGCGATCGAGAGCAGCACCTTCACGCCACTGCACAGCACCCTCGCAGACTTTCGCATCGGTCGCGGCAAGTCGATGCAGGAGATGTACCCCTACCTGCCGAACTGGACCTGGCGCGACCCTGACGACATCGAATTCGTCCCCTGCCTGAAGGCGCGCGCGATTCCCGGCGGGCAGGTCACCGCCGACGCCTACGCCGCGATGAAGTCCGAGCTGCTCGAGCGGATCGCGGCGGCCCTGCCGCTCGACGGCTTCTTCTTCGACGTCCACGGCGCGATGAGCGTGGTCGGCATGGACGACGCCGAGGGTGACCTGGCGGCGGCCATCCGCGAGATCGTCGGGCCGGGGTGCATCATCTCGGCCGGGATGGACCTTCACGGCAACGTCACCGAACGGCTCGTCTCGCTGATCGACGTCTTCACCGCCTACCGCGAGGCGCCACACATCGACGCGATGGAAACGAAGGAACGCGCCGTCTCCCACCTGCTGCACCTGCTCGACACGGGCATCCGCCCGCATCGCGCATGGGCGCGCATCCCGGTGAGCCTGCAGGGCGAGCGCACCAGCACCTTCGTTGAGCCGGGCAGGACGGTCTACGGCAGGCTGAAGGAATCCGATGCCGTGCCGGGGGTGATCGACCCGTCGCTCTGGGTCGGCTACGCGTGGGCGGATCAGCCCCGCAACAGCGCCACGGTTGTCGTCACCGGCACCGACGTCGAGGCCATCACGACCGAGGCGGAGAAAATCGCGCGCCGCTACTGGGACGCCCGCGAGGACTTCGGGTACGGCGTGCCCACCAGCGACCCTGACTGGACCATCGATGAGGCGCTGAACGTCGGCAAGAAGCCGGTCATCATCAGCGATGCCGGCGACAACCCGACCGCCGGCGGGGCGGGCGACGTGCCGTTCATGGTCGAGCGCTTGCTGGCGCGGGAGGAGCTGCGATCGGGCGAGCGAACGGCAATCGTGGCGGCGGTGCCAGGCGCCGAGGCGGTGCAAACCTGCTTCGCTGCCGGCATTGGCGCCGAGGTGACGGTGAGCATCGGCGGGGTGCTGGATCCCGTCAACGGCGCGCCGCTGGAAATCACCGGGACCGTCCACGCCCTGCTGCGGGATGATCCAATCGGCGGCGACGTGGCGGTGGTCAAGACGGGCGGGGTGTACGTGATCGTGCCGACACGCCGCCGCCCGTACCATCGCCTGGACGAGCTCGAGGCGCTCGGCCTGCGCGTTCCCGAGCATGACATCTTCGTCGTGAAGCTGGGATACCTGCATCCGGAATACCGGGACATCGCGACAGCCGCCCTGATGGCGCTCTCACCAGGTGGCGTCAACCCGGATACCGCCAGCCTGCCATACCACCGCGTCCAGCGACCGCTCTACCCGCTCGACCCCGACATGCCCGATCCGGACCTCACGCCGGTGGTGTTCGAGCCGATTGGCGGGTAGCGTTACGGAAACGGTCGACAAA
>CBFGRG010000529.1:0-2164 GCA_965651105.1 uncultured bacterium
CGCGCTCCCGCAGCATCTCCTCGCACGGATCGAACGCGAACATCCGCAGCACGCAGTGTGCCATCCAGGGCAGGTGCTCGCCCGCGGCATCGAGCACCTGCCCGATGGTGCGCTCGGTGACGTAGCCAACCGCTCCGGTCGAGATCACCAGGTCGGTGCCACGCAGGCTTTCGCGCTCGACCGGATCCAGCCGCTCTTCCTCCAGGTTCCGGCTGATGCCCGATTCGATCAGGCCGGCGTCCTCGGCGTACTGAATCGCAGGCGCGGAGGAATCCATGCCGGTGAAATCGATCTGCTCATCGGTGCGATGCGCGTCGTAATATCGTCGATCGCGCTCCAGCAGCTCATCCCGGCTCAGCTCGCTGACGGCCGGGTCGTTGTAATGCGCGTACAGGTCATCCATGCTCAAATCGGTCGTCAGCAGTGCCGCATTGATGCCATACGAGCTTCCCAGATCGACCACGTCGATCGCGTCCCGCTCCAGCTCGTCGCGGAGCGACGCGATCGTCTCCCGGAAGATTGGCTCGGCCTTGCCGGCGATTTGGTACTCGAGATCGCGAAGCTCGGAGGTGAAATACGGCCTCGGATCGGGCTGCACATAGTAGTCGTCAAAAACGACCTTGCCCGTTTCGTCGTACGCCTGCTGAGTAGTTGCCACGAGGAAAACATCCCTTGCTGCCCGAACTCGTCCGACGTGATGTTGTGCCGATGGCATCACCACACGTCGCCACGAGCGTCGGGACATTGTGCGTGTGGTACCCAAACACCCTATCACACCCCATCTGGCGGAAAACCGACCCGCAAGGTCCTCGGCCGCTGTTTCGCCCGCCCTTGCGGGCTTCCGGCGGGTTGACAGGATCATACGTACAGGCGACGACTCCGGCACGCCGGTCATCGGAACGCGGGCCGGCACCGGCGGGCGTGCCCTTGCCCTCAGCGACGATTCGCCCAACCGCGAAACTTCGGATACCATCTCGGCATCGAAGCAAACCGTCCATCGAAGGAGCGCCGCCCGATGCCGTCCGCCGCCCGCAAGGTCATCATTTCCTGCGCCGTCACCGGCGGGATCCACGTCCCGTCCCAGACGCCATACCTGCCGATCACGCCGGAGCAGATCGCCGATTCCGCGGTCGGCGCCGCCGAGGCCGGCGCGGCGATCCTCCACCTGCACGCTCGCCATCCCGACACCGGCGAGCCGACGCCCGACCCGGACGTCTGGGCGAAATTCCTTCCCTCGATCCACGAGCGTACCGACGCCGTGATCAACATCACCACCGGCGGCGGGCTCACCATGTCGGTCGAGGACCGGCTGCGTGGCCCGAAGCGGTTCCAGCCCGAGATGTGCTCGCTCAACATGGGCTCGATCAATTTCGGCCTCTACCCGATCAAGGACCGTGTCAAGTCATTTCAGTACGACTGGGAGGAGCCCTATCTCGAAGGGACTCGCGGCGGCATCTTCAAAAACACCTTCCTCGACATCGAGACCTTCCTGCGGGAGCTCGGCGAGACGCACGGCACCCGCTTCGAATTCGAGTGCTATGACATCGGTCACGTCTACAACCTCGCCCACTTCCTCGATCGCGGTCTCATCCAGCCCCCCATTTTTGTGCAATCGATCTTCGGCATTCTCGGCGGTATCGGCACCGACCCGGAAGACCTGCTGCACATGCGACGCACGCTCGACCGGCTCATCGGCCGCGACAACTACATCTGGTCGATCCTCGGCGCGGGTCGGCACCAGACCAACCTGGTCACGATGGGCGCGATCATGGGCGGCAACACCCGTGTCGGGATGGAAGACAACATCTACCTCGAAAAGGGGAAGCTGGCGGAGTCGAACGCCGACCAGGTCGCCAAGATCGTCCGGATCCTGCGGGAGCTCTCGCTCGACATCGCCACCCCCGACGAAGCGCGGCAGATGCTTCAGTTGAAGGGGCGGGAGAACACCGCGATCGCCTGACCCATTCCAACGCATGCAACCGTAGACCCGGATTTTGATATCTGACTTTTACCCACGTCGTCGGCACCATATGCCTCGGCCGAGTTCTCCGGAACGCCGCAGAGTTCGTCCCTGTGACGGCCGCGTCCGGCGGGGTCCCCGCTTCCCGTCTGGCCCCATCGTCTCGCGAACCGGTGTCACGGCACGGGTCTCCCCGCACCGGCG
>CBFGRG010000530.1:0-2124 GCA_965651105.1 uncultured bacterium
CGGCTGGTTCTATCGGCCGGGGCGTGGTCGCGTGCAACGATCACGAACGCCTGACAAGGGCTGCCATACCGGGGTAATCTTGCTCCAGCGGTGACCCCACCCTGACCGATCAGGAGCGGCACGGCCGACGAAAGGGCGCGTTGATGCGGAGCAGTCTCCATTCTCGATGGTACTGGCTCGGCCTCGTCACGCTGCTTGTCGCACTCTACCTGCTGATCCGGCTCTCATCCCTGCCTGCGACCACGACCACCGACGAGCCCTTCTGGCTCGGCCGCTCGGCGAACTTCTTCAGCGCCCTCTGGCACGGACGCTTCGAGGACACGTTCCAGCACGCGCACCCTGGCGTCACGACGATGTGGGCCGGCATGGTCGGATACCTGGTCGCCGCGCCCGACTACGCCCGGATCTTCGACACCAATCTCGGCTTTCCCTACGACATCCACAATCGCATTCGCGAGATGGGGCTGTCCGAGATGGATGTGCTGAACGCCAGCCGTACCGTCAAGGTCGCCCTGCAGGCAGCGCTGTTCGCGCTCTCACTGCGATACCTTCGCCGGATGTTCGGTCAGGAAGTGGCAATCACAGCCGGGCTGCTGATCGCGCTCGATCCCTTCCTGATCGCTCACGATCGACTGCTGCACATCGACGGCCTGCTGGCGATTACCAGCTTCGCCGCCGTGCTCGCCCTCGCCGACGCCGCTGCCTTCCGTCGGGAAGCGACTGCCCCCTGGATCGCGGCCGGAGCGCTCGCGGCGGTGGCGTGGCTGACCCGCTCGACCGCGGTGGTGCTGATTCCGGTGGCGTTCGTCGCCGCGTTTTACCCGGTAGCGTCCGCGTGGCGAGTTGGCGCGGTCTCGCGGGCGATTCGACCGGCCGCGGTGCGCTTCGCATGGTGGCTCGGCAGCGCCATCGTCGTGACCATCGCGCTCTGGCCGGCACTTTGGGTGTCACCCCGTACGGCCCTTGGCTTCATGATCGAATGGAGCGAGAACGCCGCCGCCAGCGGTCATGAGCTGCCAACCTGGTTTCGGGGCGAGATCCATTTCGGCGACCCCGGACCGCTCTTCTACCCGGTGAGCATCCTGTGGCGGGAAACGCCTGGCGGGATGCTCGGCCTCGCGCTCTTTGCTGGCCTGGTGCTGGCCGGACCGTTGCGTCGCCGGGCGCATCCGGCGGCCCGGCAAGCGATCGCGGTGGTGGCGATGTTTGCGGGCTTGTACCTGGTTGGGATGACGCTGGGCGCGAAGAAGTTCGATCGCTACATCCTGCCGGTCTACCCGGTGCTCGACCTGGTCGCCGCGATCGGCATCGTCGGCGCGTTGCGGCTGCTCGCCCGCTGGCGTCCCTCGCGGCCATCGTGGCTGGTACCCGCGACGCTCGGCGCCGTGATGGCGTCCCAGGTGGCCAGCGGGTTCGCTGTCATGCCGCACTGGCTCGACGCCTGGAACCCGCTGCTCGGAGGCGCCACCTCCGCTGAGCAGGTGATGCAGACGGGCTGGGGCGAGGGGCTCGACGAGGCCGGACGCTTCATCATCGCCGATGCGGGCATCGCGCCGGGTGAAGCTGTTGATTCCCCGCCAGTGATCCGCGTTTCAGGCGGGCGTGGCCCGCTGCTCTACGCACTGCCCGAGCCCTACATCGTCAAGGCGAGCGGCTTCGCGACCGCGGACGACTGGTACGAGACCAGCTACTACGTCGGCTCGATCCAGCAATGGCAGCGCAATATCTCCGGCGACGTGCTTGGCTACCTGAGGGAGTTCGAACCGGCGCACACCGTCTGGATCGGCGGCGTGCGGTACGTCGACGTCTGGAATCTCGATGACATCCCGGCGCCGCCGTGGCTCACCGGTTCGGATGCCTGCCGATGGACCTTCGCGTCGCAGTTGCGGCTGGAGGCGATCGAGATACACGAGCGCGAGGCGACGTTCTGGTTCCAGACCCTGACCCCGGTGGAGTTGCCGGAGGAGGTCATCGTCGAGATCCGGCTGGTGCAGCGCCCCGATGATCCGGCACCGCCGATCGACGCGATCTGGACGGGAACACTGACGCCGCTTCGTGCCAGCGGCGTCTTCAGCGGCGTGACGCTGGGGATCGATCTGCCACCCGGATCGGACATCGGGGACG
>CBFGRG010000531.1:0-2111 GCA_965651105.1 uncultured bacterium
GATGCCAACCCGGACATCGGCACCCGCTTCGACGCGGTCACGACTTCGCTCACTGGCGAGGTGATGTCGAGTCTCAACTGGCGCGTCGACGGCGACGAGAAGGCCGAGCCGGCCGATGTCGCCCAGCAGTACCTTGAGGAAAATGGCTTTATCGGCGGCTGACGCCGGTACGCCAGGCGGGCCGGTCGGACTCTCCGGCCGGCCCGTTTTCGTGAAGCGAGACGGCGCGTTATGTCGACAGGGGTCCGATAGTATGGCAAGAGGATTGGACGGATCGCATCGCCGCCTCGGACCCGGGCGACCACGGGGATCGACCGTGCTATCGTGCGATCGTCACGCGAATACCCGGAGTAGATGCGAGGAGTCGGCAGAAAGGTGAGCGAGACGACGAGCGACGCGCCATGGGGCAGCGCAATTCGGCTGGAGAACGTCAGCAAGGTCTACGGTGCGACGGAACGTCCTGCCGTCGACAATGTATCCCTGGCGGTCGATCCGGGCGAGTTCGTCGTGCTGATCGGCCCGTCTGGTTGCGGCAAGACCACGCTGCTCAAGATGATCAACCGCATCCACGAGCCGACCAGCGGCACGATTCACATCGACGACGTTGAGATCCACGACCTGGCCGCTCCCGCACTCCGGCGCCGAATCGGCTATGTCATTCAGCAGACGGGGCTCTTTCCGCATATGCGGATCGAGGACAACGTCGCGACCGTGCCGAAGCTGTTGAAATGGGACTCGAAGCGAATTCATGATCGCGTCTACGAGCTGCTGCGCCTCGTCGGCCTGCCCCCTGAGGACTATGTGCGCCGGTATCCCTCGCAACTCTCCGGAGGCGAGCAGCAGCGGGTCGGCCTGGCGCGTGCGCTGGCAGCCGAGCCACGCGCGATGCTGATGGACGAGCCGTTCGGCGCGCTCGATGCGATCACTCGCACCCACCTGCAGGATGAGCTCAAGCGGTTGCACCGGCAGCTCGGACAGACGGTGTTGTTCGTCACCCACGATATCGACGAAGCCGTTCGACTGGCCGACCGGGTCGCGGTCATGCGCGAGGGCCAGGTGGTCCAGTTCGCGTCGCCGCTGGAGGTCGTCTCCAACCCGGCCGATCAGTTCGTGGCCGACCTTGTGGGCGCCGAAGATGTGCTCCGCCGGATGAGCCTGATTTCGGTTGCGTCGGCTGCCAGCACCGACACTCCTGCCGGCGCTCCGGGCGAGATCGCCGGGTCGGCGATGCTTCGCGACGCGCTCGGGCAAATGGTGGAGAGCGGCGCCGATCATCTCACCGTGCTCGATGACGAAGGTCAGCCCAGCGCCAACCTTTCGATGGAGGATATCCGCGCCGCGGTTGGCGAGGAGCGCGCGAACGAAACTGCGACGTCGCGGGACGATTGAGCCGATGGATCTCACCTACCTCCGCGAACAATCCGACGTCGTCTGGGAGAAGACGATCGAGCACCTGACACTGTCGCTGGAGGCGCTCGCGATCGCGCTGCCACTGGCGATCGTGCTCGGCGTGCTCGCAACGCGCGTGCGCTGGCTGACGACACCGGTTGTCACCCTGGTGAGCGTTCTCTATACGGTGCCGTCGCTCGCGTTCATGGCTTTCCTCATCCCGACGTTCGGCATCGGCCGGCAGCCAGCATTGATCATCCTGGTTAGCTACGCGCAGCTCTTCCTGGTGCGGAACATCGTCGCCGGGCTCAACAGCGTCGATCCCGCCGTTTTGGAAGCGGCGCGTGGGTTGGGCATGAACGAATGGCAGCTCTTCTACAAGGTCTGGCTGCCGTTGGCATCACCGGTGATCGTGGCCGGGATCCGGACAGCGCTGCTGGCGATCATCGCGATCGCGACGCTCACTGGCTGGATCAAGTCGGGCGGGCTCGGCGAGATCATGTTTACCGGGATCGGCCGGGACTACCCATCCCAGGTGCTGGCCGGTGTGATCGCCGTCGCCGCCCTGGCGATCGTCACCGATCTGGTGATGCGGCTGCTGGAGCAGCTCACCCCCGTCGCCCGCGCCCGGCGTGCGGCATAGGAGCCTCACCTTCGCAGTTCAGGTCGGGCCCGGCCAGTGGCGACACAGGAGGCCAAGACCTATCGGCGCGGCTTGACGG
>CBFGRG010000532.1:0-2110 GCA_965651105.1 uncultured bacterium
GCCGCCACAGGGGCGGCACTACAAGGTCAGTCCAGCGCTGGTACATGAAGATCCTCCACAGGGGCGGACAGGGACGAGGAAGCTATGACCGACGAGCGGGTGGTGCGCCTGCTGCGCGAGATGGTGGCGATCGAAAGCGTGAACCTCGCCTATCCCGGTGGCACCGGCGAAGCGGCGATGGCCGACTACGTCGAAACCTGGGCGCGAGGTGCCGGCCTTCGTGTCGAACGGCAGGAGCTGGAGACCGGCCAGGCGAACGTGCTGGTGACGCTGGACGTCCCGAACCCAACCGGGACGCTGCTCTTCGAGGCGCACATGGACACCGTCGCGCTGGCGCCGATGGAGCAGGCGCTCGACGCCGGGGTGCGCGACGGTCGCGTCTACGGGCGCGGCGCCTGTGACACCAAAGGCTCGATGGCGGCAATGATGGTGGCGATGGAGCGCCTCGCAACGCGACGTGACGATCTGGCGGTCAACGTGGCGCTGGTCGCCGTGGTTGATGAGGAGCACACGTTTACCGGGGTGCTGCGCTATATCGACAGCGACGCCGAGGCGACCGCTGCCGTCGTGGGCGAGCCGACCGACCTGCGACTGGTGATCGCCCACAAGGGTTGCGTGCGTGGCGAGATCCGCACTACCGGCAAGGCGGCCCACAGCGCGGAGCCGCACCTCGGCGTCAACGCGATCGACGCGATGGCGGACGTGCTGGTCGGCCTGCGCGAGCTGCCGGAGACGCTGGGGCGGCAATCGCACCCGCTGCTGGGGTCACCGACCTTCTCCGTCGGGCTGATCGAGGGCGGTACCGGCGTGAACGTGGTGCCTGCCGCCTGCGCGATCACCTACGACCGGCGGATACTGCCCGGCGAGCGGCCCGATGCGGCCCTCGCCGAGATCGACGCGGTGCTCGCCGGGGTGCAAACGCGGCGCGAAGATGCGACGATCGAGCGGCCGGCGCCGTACCTCGTCAGCGACAGCCTCGACACCGATCCGGACGAGCCGCTGGTACTGGCGGGGAGCACCGCCTGCGAAGCGGCGGGGGTCGACCCGGCGCCGATCGGCGTGCCCTATGGCACGGACGCCAGCAAGCTGCAAACGCGCCGGGGAATCCCGGCAGTGGTGCTCGGGCCGGGCTCGATCGCGCAGGCGCACGGCGCCGATGAGTTCGTGCCGATCGACGAGCTGCGACGCGCGGCCGAGATTTACGCCGGAATCGCAATGCGTTTCCGGCCGGAGGAGACGAGGGAGCGATGAAGATCACGGAGCGCGTGCATGTCGTCGGGAGCGGCCGGGTCGGGTTCAACCTGACCCACCCGATCGACTGCCACGTCTACCTGCTCAACGGGGGAGACGAGTACGCCCTGATCGACGCCGGCAGCGGGGTCGAGCCGGAGCGGATCGTCGCGCGCATCGAGGAGGACGGGCTCGACCTGTCGAAGGTGAAGCACCTGCTGCTGACCCACGCTCACGCCGACCACGCCGCCGGCGCGGCCTGGTTGCGGGAACACTTTGGGCTGCACGTGGCGGGATCGGCAGAGACGGCGGAATGGGTGACGAACGGCGACGAGGAAAAGATCAGCCTCGGCGCGGCGAAGCGTGGCGGGATGTACCCGGCGGACTACGAGTTCCACGCCTGCCCGGTCGAGACGGCCCTCGCCGACGGCGACCGTTACCGGGTGGGCGATATCGAATTGACGGCGATCGCCACGCCGGGGCATTCGGCCGGGATGCTGAGCTACATGTTCGAGGAGGACGGCGCGCGGTCGGCATTCACCGGCGACACGATTTTCGCCGGCGGGAAGATCCTGCTGCAGGACATCTGGGACTGCTCGGTGCAGCAGTCGTGCCGAAGCATCGAGCGGCTGGCCGAGTTGGAGCTGGAGGGGCTGTACCCCGGTCACCTGGCGTTCGCGGTGACGCGCGGCCACGACCATATCGAGGCGGCGATGACGAAGATCCGCCAGCTCGTGCCGCCTGACCAGATGGCGTAGCCGGACGACACGCTGCGTTTGGCGGCGACATGAAATGTCGTCACTCAGAGCGAAGCGATGCGTCCCCGCGCGAAGCGCAAACGAGGGGAGGACACATGCAGCGGTTGCGGGTGGGCGTGCTG
>CBFGRG010000533.1:0-2066 GCA_965651105.1 uncultured bacterium
TCGAGCGTTGCCTCCGTGGTTCAATGAGAACAGTGATCATTGTTTTCTTCGAGACGGAGTCACAATATGCGATTTCGACAAGACAGCAGGCGCGGAGTGATCGATCGACGAGCGTTCGTCGGGGGAGCGAGCCTGGCGGCGGTGGCGTCACTGGGTATGGAGAGCGCGGCACAGGAGGCGGCGACACCGGCGGCTTCGGACGCCGCGCCGGTGGCCGGCGGCACGATCCACGTGGGTGTGCAGGGCGACCCGACCGAGCTGGACCCGCACCTGTCCAACCTGGCGGCGACCGAGCTGGTGGTGGATCTCGTCTATGAGGGGCTGGTGCGGATCGGGCCCGACCTGGTGCCGCAACCGTCGCTGGCGACATCCTGGACCATTTCCGACGATGGCCTCACCTATACCTTCGACCTGCGTGAAGGGGTGACCTTCCACAACGGCCGGGCGATGGTCGCGGGCGATGTCGTGTACAGCATCGAGCGGGTCATGGACCCTGACACCGCGTCGCCATGGTCTCCCTACACGGCTCGCGTCGCTGGTGTCGAGGCGCCTGACGATCTCACGGTTGTCATTACCCTCGACGCGCCGGATGCGTCGTTCCTGGCGGCGCTCGGCCGGCGGGGGCTCGTCATCGTGCCAGAGGAAGCCGTCGCCGCGGAAGGCGGTCTCAGCCAGCAGATGGTCGGCACCGGGCCGTTCACCTTCACCAGCTATGTCCCCAACACATCTGTCGTGCTCGGACGCAATGCGGAGTACTGGGACGCGCCCAAGCCGTACCTCGATGGCGTCGAGCTCCAGATCGTGCCGGACGATACCGCGCGCACGACGGCGTTGGTCCAGGGCGCGGTGGACTTGATCGAGGCCGTGCCGCACAAGGACCTGGAGATGCTGGAGGGCATGGATGGGATTCGCCTGATCGGCGGGCAGACCACCAACCTGCGCTGGCTGGTGTTCAACACGCGGCGCGAGCCGTTCGACCGGCCGGAGGTGCGCCGCGCGATCGCGGCCGGCATCGAGCGGCAGCCGATCATCGATGCGGCTGTGTTCGGGTACGGCGAGCCGCTGCTGGGCATGTATCCGGAAACGTTCTGGTTCGGCTATCAGGGCGAGATTCCCGAAGCCGACCCGGATGGCGCCGCGGCCACCCTGGCCGAGCTGGGACTTCCGGAGTCCTTCAACCCTGGATTGCTTACCTGGGCCCAATACGATTTCCTCAGCGCGACCTCCATCGTGGTGCAGGAGCAGCTGCGACAGATGGGGATCGAAAGCGAGATTGATTCCCAGGAGGGTGCGACGCTGATCGAACGCTTCTACTCGTTCGACTTCGATATGGTGGTGATGGGCGCTGCTGGATACGTCGACCCCAACGACTTCATCCAGCAAAACTTCCAGTCCGACGAGGCCAACAACACATCGGGGTACGCCAATCCGGACATGGACGCCCTGATCGCCCAGGGGCTGGCCACACAGGATCTCGACGAGCGCGCTGCCATCTACCAGGAGATTCAGCAACTGATCATCGACGACGCACCCTGGATCAACCTCTACACCTCGTCGACCTTCGAGGGCGCGGCCGATCGCGTTCAGGGCTTCGAGCACTACCTGAGCGGAGGCCTCTTCGGGCTTGCGGATACGTGGCTCGAGCCGTAGGCCATCCACCTTCTCGCCGCCTGCTCGTGCGACGAGACTGGACACAGCGCGTGCCGGCCCGCTCGCCGAGCGGCGTGACGACAGCGGGTTCGAGCCATGTTTGCATGCAGGCAGGGCGCGGGGTTGTTATCGTATCCGGAGCGGGAAGGTGTCGGTTGCCCGGGGCGAGCCGGTTGACGAGCTGAACAACGGGGCCGGCGACAGCGGTCCCGAAATGAACCAGCGCATCCCCGATGGGCTCGCGACCCGGGACCAGACGGCGTGCGCCGAGATGTACCGGCGGGTATGATCGTCCAGGACGCGCCGTGGGAGAACCTGTTCACTTCACGCGGCAATGAGGGTGCAAGTGGCCGGGACAAGGGCTGGACGCATTCCCTCTCGCAGAGCATGCGAGGCGCGCGACACCCGGATCGGCA
>CBFGRG010000534.1:0-1957 GCA_965651105.1 uncultured bacterium
TCGCGTCCCGGCCGGTGGTGGTGGATGAGGAGACCGAGGAGATCGCGGTTCGCAAGATGATGGCACTGAGCCTAACCTTTGATCACCGCCTGGTCGATGGCGCGCCCGCAGCTCGGTTCCTCCAGCTCCTCGTGCGAATGATCGAGCGCCCGGTCACCTGGTTGATGCGGTAGTCGCCGCCCGGTCAACTTTGAAAGTCCGACAAGGCAAGTGGCTGGTGTTCATACCAGGGCCGGTCTCGTACCGGCCTTGGCGAAAGGGAGGCCACAAGGGTCCACCGTACCCAAACGACACCGTGGATCAGGACTCGATCGGTCTGCCGGACCAGTCAACGACGGCGTCCATCAGCTCGACGCAGTTGCCGTCGGGATCGTCGATGTAGACCGACCGGTTGCCATTGTCGAAGTCGAACCGGGTGACTGGCGCACCGGTCGCCTCCAGGCGCGCCTGCCAGTCGTCGATCGAGTCATGCGGGATGCGCAGGGCGAAATGGACGTGCGCGCCCCCGCGACCGCCGTGGATCGCCTTCTCGCCCCCGGTCGCCTGCGTCCACAGGCCGAGCGCGATGCCGTCACCGGCGTCGAACCAGACCGCCTCGCGATCGCCCGACCACCGCGTCACCTCTGCCAGCCCGATCACCTCGCGGTAAAAACGCTCGGCGACCGCGAGATCGGCGACCTCGAGCACCAGCTCGTGCATGCCCGTGGGAGATTGATTCGTCATGGGCTCCTCCTCTCGGTGCGGGCCATATCGAGCCGGTTCGGGCCACACACCCGATCTCACGTCCGAGCCCAATGTGGCGTTGTGAGGAGTATGATGCCAACGGGACCACAACCGCGTTGTCGATCACAACGTCCCTGAGGAGGCTTGCCATGGCGCGTGCCCTCGACCCCTCCGCGATGGCGGCCCCCGGGCGCATGGTGCTCCCGGCGCTCTGCCTGGGCTCCTTCATCACGACGCTTGCGTTCGTCGCGCCCGCTCCGTTCCTCCCGGCGATGTCCGACGACCTCGGCGTCAGCGTCGCCCTGCTCGGACAGATCACGACGGTGATGATGGTGCTGAGCGGCGTGCTGGCGCTGGTCGTCGGCCCGCTCGCCGACCGCTACGGCGCGCGCCGGTTCATCCTCGCGGGGATGGCCGCCACGGCGGTCGCGCTGTTCGACTTCGGGCTCGCGCCGGTCTTCTCCGCGCTGTTCATCGCCAGCATCGCGGGCGCCATCGCCGAGGCGACCGTGCCGGGCCTCTCGCTGGCGATCGCCGGGAGCCGCTTCTCCGGCCCAGCCGCGCGACGCGCACTCGGGTGGACTGTCGGCGCGCTGGCGAGCGCGCCGATCGTCGGGGTACCGCTGCTGACGACGGTTGGGGATATCGCCGGGTGGCGATCGGCCTTCCTGCTGGCCGGATTCGCGGCGTCGGTCTCGGTCGTGCTGGTCGCGCTCTGGTTGCCGGCCGATACCCCCGCCGGAAGCGACGCGCCGCGGTGGGAGGGCATCCTCGATGCCTACCGGCCGCTGCTGCGCGACGGCGGGATGCGCCGTCTTTATGGCGCCACGCTCACCCGCTCGCTCTGCTGGCTGGGCCTGCTGACCTACTACGGCGCGATGCTGGAGAAGCAGTACGACCTGGGCACCGGGCAAATCGGGCTGGCCTACATGCTCGGTGGCTCGGGCTACTTCGCCGGAAGCCTCGCGGCGGGTGGGCCGCTCGCGCGCGTGCCCACTCGCGCCATGGTGTCCTTCGGCACGGTGGTAATGGCCGTCCTGATGGCGGCGCCATTCACCGGGGCGATGCCGACGGCGCTCGCGGTGGCGTTGATACCGGTGGCGGCATTCGCCGGCGCGGTCGGATGGGTCGGGCTGACGGCGCTGCTGACGACCGAAACTCCGGCCGGCGCCGGGACAACGATGGTGCTCAACAGCGCACTGTTCAACCTTGGCGCGGCGTCCGGCGCGGGACT
>CBFGRG010000535.1:0-1917 GCA_965651105.1 uncultured bacterium
CATCGCCCGCCGGCACCATGAACACGATCGTCAGCAGCACCAGCGGCACCACCAGTATCCAGAATCGTTTCACGTCCCCTCCCGCACGTTAACCAATTTCTCTTCCAGATCGACGCCGCTGCCAGTGTGAAGGTTCCATTTGGGGGGTGCTCCCACCGTATCCGGAGGGTTCCTGGCCCCGCGTAGGGCCGCCGCTGTGGCGGCACGACGGGGGGTCGGCAACCGAGTGTGCAGGTGCCGTCTCACTCGAAGGGCGGGCCCTCGGGATCCTGCACCATGGTGAGCAGCAGGGCGCCGTCGTCGGTCGGGATCAGCACGGTGTTCTCGCGCGACCAGGTCGGCGGGTGAAACAGCCACGACTCGCGCAACGTCCCATCCTCCAGCGGCTGAAAGTCGCGGTCGGTGTTCATGATCAGCAGCGATGCACCGGGGCCGGCCCCATCCTGCACAAGTGCGAAGAGCTGGTCCAAATCGAATACCGGTTGGCTGATCACCTCGCCGTCGTCCGGCAGCTCCAGATCGTGAACATCACCGGATTCGACATCGACGATGAAAAACGCCTCGGAGGGATCCCGGCGCGCGACCGCCGTCGCCGACGCGACCGAGAGGTGCTCGCCATCGGCGGAGACGCCGAGCACCACCGGCATGTCGATCGGCGCGTCATCCTCCCCGGCAATGACCTGCTGGAGATTCTCGCCGTTCCGATCGACGCGCCAGATACCGGCATTTTCCTCAGGGGACGGCTCGACCCGGAACAGCACCGAGTCGTCGGGCATCGTCACCACCGGTGCGGTGATGTAGAAGGCATCCTCGAGCGGCACGGGCACCGAGGTCATGAACTCCCGACTGTAGTAGACGATCGACGCAGGCTGGTCGCGTTGCCCGGAGGGATCGGTCTCGGCGAAGACGACCCACTCGCTGTCGCCCGTCCACGCCGGCCCGGTGTGGATGTAGGACCTGCCCATGAAGCCAGTCAGCGTGATGTTGGTGAGGATGCCGCTCTCGACCTCGAACAGCATCACATCGGTTGGCTGATAGAGCTGCGAAATGCCGTCGATGAACGCCACGGCGGTGCTGTCGGGCGACCAGGTGATGGTGCCGGTGAGGGGCAGGGTCTGGATACGCAGGCTCTCCCCGGCGCAGGTGGGCCGAAGGGTGGAGATACGCCACGCGCAAATCGATTCGCCGTCGGGGCCGATGCCGGCGACCCAGCGCCCGTCTGGCGAGATGGCGACTGCCTGGCCGTCGATCTCCAGCTCGTCGACCTTCGCGACGCGCCAGGTGGCAAACGGCGGTGGCTCAACCGGCTCGGTTTCCTCGGGCGCCGGGGTCTGCGCGGCCACCGGGATGGCCAGCAGGGCGAGGACCAGCATCCACAGGGGCGTGAGCCGAAACCATCGACGGAACACGAGGACGCTCATGCCCAATCGCCCGGTGGGCCCGCCATGGTTACGCTGGTGCCGCATCAGGTGACGATTCCGCATGATGCCCTCTGCGCCGGACTGGCGGGAGGTCGGTCCCTTCAACGCGAAAGCGATTGTCGCTGCGCATCACTGTACCCCAACGCGCCCGGGAATCCCTGAATCGCGGTCTCGGTTCCGCCACCCGAAACAAGGCATCCCCGGGGTTCAGCCGCGCCGCTCCGCCACCATCGGACTGATACGATAGTGATCAGGACTGTGGGGCGATGAGACGATGCTGTGCGCCGTGCCCAACGGTGCATTCGGGCGACTGGAGACAATCAATGACGCGAATCATGCACCTGACGGTCGGCCCGGACGGCCGTGTGGTGGTTCCCGGCGCGGAACCGGGTCAGACCGTCACGGTCGAGATCAGCGACACCGACAACGAGCCCAAACGCAGGACGCTGGCCACGGCACGCACCGACGAGGAGCGCGAACGGATCATCGCCGAGAT
>CBFGRG010000536.1:0-1893 GCA_965651105.1 uncultured bacterium
AGAGCCAAAGCGGGCTGGTCCGGACGGACCAGCCCGCTCTCTTCTCAAACCTGCGAAAATTGCCGCTATTGCAGCAGCAACTCGAACTTGAGACGCTCGTCGTCGCTGCGATCGCGGCGATCCACGAATGCCCAGATGATGGAAAAGAGCTGGACGATGTACCGGCCAAGGAGCGCGCCGAGTACGAAACCCACGGTGGCCGCGCCGATGCTGGCGAGGATCAGGGTCAGGATGCTGGTATTGGATTTCATGGATGCTCCTCCTCGGGCGCGAACCTGTCTCTGCTGCCGCCTGCTACTGGATCTCCAGCACAACCGGCGCATCCTGCCACAGGTCTTCGAGGTTGTAGAACTGTCTCAGCTCGTCGTCGAAGACGTGCACCACGACATCGCTGTAGTCCATCAGGATCCAGCCCGAGGCGGAATCACCCTCGACACGAGTTGGACGCAGGCCGCGACGAGCAAGTTCGTCGGCGAGCTGACGAGTGATCGCTCGCAACTGCCGTTCATTCTCGCCGCCGGTAATGACGAAGTAGTCAGCAAGCGTGGAGATGCCCCGAATGTCGAGCACCCGCGTATGGGACGCCGGGGTATCGGCCAGGGTGTCGGCGATGGTGATGGCGAAATCCCTGATGCCTTCTTCGGTGTCGAGCGTCAGCGTTGCGCGATCTTCGGTCACGTGCACCTCTCGGGTCGTTTCGTGCGGCTGCCTGGATTTGTAGACGACGTGGGCCCGGCAGGGTTCGAACCTGCGACCAAGGGGTTATGAGCCCCGTGCTCTACCGCTGAGCTACGGGCCCGTGCGTGGAAACTAGTGTACCGTCCGGACAGCACCGCGACCAACAGCGTTCGTAGTGAAATCGGCCAGACAGGTTCCGGACTCGCCGAGTATCATCGTGCAGAAGTGACGACTGCCGGATGATCGGCAGGGAGGGATTACGTGTCCGAACCACACGCGGAAACACGGCTGGCCAGAGATACAGTCGCCACGATGATGACGGCGGCAGGCCTGCCGGTCGAGGAGGATCGACTCGACGACCTTGCCGGATTGCTCGAGGCGGCCGCAAGTGCCGCACGTCATCTGGACGACGCAGCTGCCCGAGTTCCGTTGAGCGAGGCGCTGGCGGTGTTCGATCCAGCGTGGCGAGAGGTCGAGCGATGAGCACGGTGGATCTCGATCACATCACCCTGGTTGGCGCGCGTGCCGCATTGCGTCGCGGCGAGATCTCGGCAACAGAGCTGCTCCGCGCCGTTCACGAGCGCTACCAGAGAACCGAGCCGACACTGCGGGCCTGGGTCGAGTTCGACGCTGATCGTGCCGCCGACCAGGCGACCGACGCCGATCGCCGGTTGAGTACCCGCGAAGCCCTTCCGCCATTGCTGGGCATCCCGGTCGGGATCAAGGACATCTTCGACATGAGCGGCATGCCGACGCGTTGCGGCTCCCGGCTGCGTGATGATGCGCCTGTCGCTCCGCGGGACGCGGTGGCAGTGCACCGGCTGCGCGAGGCAGGCGCGGTGCTGCCTGGCAAAACCGTGACGCAGGAGTTTGCCGCAGGCGTGGTCAGCGTGCCGTCGCGAAACCCGTGGGACCCTGATCGAATTCCCGGCGGCAGCTCCGGCGGCTCGGCCGTGGCGGTTGCCTCGGGCACGGCGTTGCTGGGGCTCGGCAGCGATACCGGCGGCAGCATTCGCATCCCGGCTTCCGTGACCGGCACGGTCGGGCTCAAGCCGACCTGGGGCCGAATTCCGATCGACGGTGCCTTTCCAATGGCGCCATCGCTCGACACCGCCGGACCGATCGCGTTGACCGTCGCCGACGCGGCGGTTGGCTGGCAGGTGCTCTCGAACCGGCTGGGGGAGGTCGACGCGACGATTGAACGCTTCCAGGCCG
>CBFGRG010000537.1:0-1781 GCA_965651105.1 uncultured bacterium
GGGGGCCTGTCGTTGGTCTCTGGATGTCCAGTGTGGCGCTACTCGCCACCAGCGGCTTCGATGAAGTCCGCCACGACCCAGCCGGAGTCACCGATGGCGGGGATATCCACCTCGTACCAGGTGTAGTCCTCGGCCTCTTCCGGTCCGCCGATGATCTGCAGCTCCGTGCCCGCGTCCAGGGTGGCGATCGCGCCGCTGCTGGTGCTCGGCTCGCTGCGGACGTTCAGGGCCTCGACGGTTGTCGTCACCGTGTCGCCCTCGGCGAACTCGCCCTCGGCCGCCGGTGTGGCGTCCGTGGAGGGGGTCGCATCCTCATCGTCGGGTTCTTCGTCGGGAGCCTGCGCGCCCGTCGCCGGCTCGATCACATCCATGAAGTCCGTCACCAGCCAGCCCTCGACGCTTTCGAGGTCGCCGACACCGCGGACCTGCCACCAGGTGTAGCCTTCGCCCTCTTCGGGACCGCCGATGATCTCGAACTGCGTGCCGGCCGAGAACGAATCGACGATCTCGCTTTCGGTCGACGCCTCGCTGCGAACGTTGACACCTTCCTCGGAGAGCGCCACGATCGCGCCGATGCCGATACCGTCGCCGGTGGTTTCCTGCGTCTCGGCGGTCGTCTCGCTGGCCTGGATGGCGGTAACCGACGCCGGTCCGTCGGCGAACTCGCCGGTGGGCTGGATCAGCAGCCGGATCAGCCCGAGATCGTCGGTGGTGTCAGGACGCGCGATATCGGTGTAGCCAGACGGGAAGAAGGCCGCGTCATTCTCGGCGAGGGTGAATTCCTGCCCGGGGATCGCGTTCGGCTGTAGCTTCGGGTCGTCCGTGCGCGTCACCTGGACCGACCCCTCATCGGCGGCGAAAGCGAACGTTCCGGATGCCTTGCTCAGCAGCGCCGCGCCCGGGAACCCCGGCACCGGCTGGCCGGCACCGACGGTCAGCTCGTCGATCGAAATGCTGGCACCGCCCTGCGGGAACTGCTGAATGAGGCCATCGCCGAGCACCACGAACGAGACGCCCGCGAAGTCGTCGTCTGTCGGGTCACCTTCGGTGTAGGTGATCGTGCTCTGGGTTTCGGAGCCGACCGAAAGCACCACGGCCGACAGCATCACGAGCGGCTCCTCACCCTCGTTGGCGAGGTTCATGCCGACGCCATCCGGGTAGTGGACCCAGTCGCCGGCGGTGAGGGTCTGCGGCTCGGTGGCCTCGCTCACCTGGCCGCCGACGCTGACGACGCTGGCGCCGTCGCTGCGGGTCGTGAGGGTGCCGGATTCGACAAAATCGAATTCCAGGCCGGGGTGGGTGTGCATCGGCACGGAGGCGCCGGGCTCGAGCGTGATGCGCAGCAGGCGCACGGTCATCGGTGCGTTCGGCATCGTCTCAACGTCGTACTGAATGAGCACATTGCCGTCGGCAGACGGACTGGCCGCCGGCGACGCCTCGGGTGAGGCGTCCTGGGCGCCAGCCGCCGGGGCGAGCGCCAGCAACAGGACTGCGAGCGCCGTGAAGATGGCGACGGCCGTGACACGCAGGCCGGCGGTTGGGTGAGTGGGGTCGGCAAACGCTCTGTGCATGATGCTCCTCACAACGATGAATCGTTTGGCGCTCCCTGCGGTGCGCAGGGGGATGCAAGGCCCGCCGGCGTCGCACCGTCGGTACGAGATGATTGCCGACATGGTAACCCATCCGCCGCATCGACACGACGGGCCCGGGCTCGCAAACCTAATGTACGTTCATTGGACGATCGATGCCAGCAGGGACGCCACGACTCCGGCCGCCAGCGC
>CBFGRG010000538.1:0-1613 GCA_965651105.1 uncultured bacterium
CTAGGCGCGAGCAACCTCCGCCGTGACGCCCTTCGTTTCGTGACTACTCATGGGCATCACCTCCTTCACCCTTGATGGTTCTAGGAGAACTGCGTCCCGATCAGCCGCTTGCTGACCGTACGCTCAAGCTATCATGCCCCGGCAGCCCCGTCAACTGGCAAAGTGATCGCGGGCACCCTCAGGATCGCATCGACGGCTCCGGCCAGCGGTACCGCTCCGGCATCCGATTGGCGACCGACGGCACCTGCCGGCGCACCCGGCCAAGCTGATCGAGGTCAAGCGTCGCCGAAATAACCGAGGGCGCATCGGAGGCCTGCGCGACGACGACGCCCCACGGATCGACGATCATCGACCGGCCGTAGCACCAGTGAGCGGGCGGATGCTTGCCGACCTGCCCCGCCGCGACCATGAACACCTGGTTCTCGATCGCGCGGGCACGGATCAGCGGCTCCCAATGGTCGCGTCCGGTGGCGAGCGTGAACGCGGCCGGCAGCATGATGATGTCGGCGCCGCTCAGCGCGAGAATCCGGAAGAGCTCGGGGAAGCGCAGGTCGTAGCAGATCGTCAGGCCAACCGTGACGCCATCGATATCGACGGTGACGATCTCATCGCCCGGCGCGATCGTCGCTGATTCACGGTAGCTGGTGGCTTCCTCGAGGTCGACGTCGAACATGTGGATCTTGCGATACGTCGCGGCGATCTCGCCCTGTGGATTGAACACGACGGTGGTGTTGTAGAGGCGATCCTCGCCCTCGACACGCTCGTACACACTGCCCGCGTGGAGCCAGATATCGTGGTCCCGCGCGAGCGCGCCGAGCTGATCGGTCAGCGGACCGGGAATCGTCTCGGCGGCCGCCGCGTTGCCCTCGTCGGGCCCGAGGTAGGTCCAGACTTCCGGCAACGACACCAGCCGGGCGCCCTGCGCGGCGGCACGCTCGATGCCGGCGATGGCGGCGCTGACGTTGGCAGCCTTGTCATCCCCTGAGTTCATCTGGACGATGGCGACCTGTAGCTCGTTCGACATGGGTAGCTCCTCAATGCAGACGGGTGGCACGATGCTGTCCGGATCATAGCAAAGGGCACGTCACCGATATACTGCCGAGGTGCCGCGCCGCGGCGCGAATGGTGAGGGAGGCAGCGTGGAGATTGTTTGGGTCGGCATCGGCGGCGGGATCGGGGCAATCTGTCGCTACCTCGTCGGACACGCGCTGACGGAGCGAATCGGCGGGCAGTTCCCCTGGGGCACATTCGCGGTCAACATCACCGGCGCGCTTGTGATCGGCATCCTCTTCGCCCTGCTCACGGAGAAGGGCATCGGGCCAGATCACCTGCGGCTGCTGCTGGTGGTCGGCTTCCTCGGCGGCTACACGACCTTCAGCAGCTACACGCTGGAGGCGATCACCCTGATCGAGCGCGGCGACTGGGGAATGGCGCTGCTCTATCTGGTCGGGAGCAACGTCGCCGGACTACTCGCCTGCATCGCCGGCGTCTGGACCGCCCGCGCCGTGTTCTGAGGCTAGGGAGGATACCGACCGTAGACCCGGATTTTGATATCTCACTTTTACCCACATTCCGGTGGCTCGGAGGAGAGGACGTGCCTTTGCCAGGCTCCA